>JAIRLM010000018.1 GCA_031259325.1 Puniceicoccales bacterium | reverse complement strand
TACGCGGCAGCTCCGTAAGTGCGGCAGCACAATAGTTTTGGAGGAATGGCTGTGGGTACATCCTTCTTCACCTATGACCCCATAACGGTCATTCTTGTTCTGACACTCCTCGGAGTGGCTCCGTTTTTCCTCCTCATGGTCACCTCGTTTGTCAAACTTGTGATCGTCCTTGGTCTCGTGCGCAATGCTTTAGGAACGCAGCAGGTCCCGCCCAATTTGGTGCTAAATGGACTGGCGTTGATTGTTACCATGTATATCATGGCACCGGTTGCTAAAAAAACCGTTAGTATCGCCCTCGAGTCTAATTTTTCGCTGCAAAATATGCAAGAGCTGCCGCAATTTCTCACGAACGTTGGGGAACCGCTTAAACAGTTCCTGTACCGCCACACCAGCGTTAACGACCGCACATTCTTCCTTCAAATGGCCCGGCGCATTTGGCCATCGGAGGATGCAACAAAAATAAGTTCAAACGATTTTCTAATCCTTATCCCCGCATTCACCGTTAGCGAACTAACCACCGCGTTTCAAATCGGTGTGCTTTTATTTCTACCGTTTATCACCGTGGACATCGTTGTTTCCAACATCCTTATGGCACTGGGTATGATGATGATGTCGCCCATGACCATCTCTCTGCCCTTCAAACTCATGCTATTCGTTCTCGTCGACGGCTGGTCCAAACTCATCGAAGGCCTGGTGCTGACCTACCGCTAGGGCTTCCTACCACTCCTGGACTGCGCATGCAGATGCTGGACGCCTTGGAACATCAAGAATTTATTCAGCAACAGCTTTTGGCATAATTAAAAATTGATCATTTTTGCAAAAAAGTATTTCTTTTCTCCTTTTGTGAGATAAACTTTTTATGCAATGACAATAAGAATTGGGAAGAGTCATTTTTCTTGGACTTTGTCGCCGGGACAAGATGGACAGAATGTACACGTTACATTAAAAAGCGTACGCGACGCTTTCCGCCTTGGTGGGTTTGGCCAGGCATTTAGTTATGCGTTTAATTGTCTCGTAACGTGGAATTTGTCCCAGGAAGTTACTCCAACGGAGACAGAAGCGGCCAATTTCATCGCCGGGAACCTCAACAAGATAGACGACGAGCAAGTGGACCAACTTTGTCAAAAACCGGAGGGCCAGGATATGCCAGTCATTGCGCTTGTCGTCAAAGCCGGTAACGCAGACGCTAAGAAAAATGTTCTGCAATTTTTTCAAAACGATGCGCACAATGAGCTCCTAAAACAGAAAGTAGACACCTCGCACAACGGCATGACGCAGATGATGACACTCGCTAAATTGATATGTGACGTCTTACCTAAAAACGAAGGCATAAATGATGATAGTTTAAATCAGTTTAATATCTACTGCTCACAGAAAAAAATTCCGCTTACGGTGGAACGAACAGATGCGGGTGCTCGTGTGATTGCGCCAGGCACGGCCCCCGAACCATTGATCAGACAGGAAGCTTATGCTGACCCAAACAGAACATATGTCCCCAGAACTGGCGCGCCAAAAATTTCACAAAATCATACATCTCCCCCGTCCGAAACCGATATACTTTCGCCGACAGCAACTGGTGTGCCTCCGAACGCAACCGACACACCTCTCCCTGCGACAAAACTATCTGTACAGCAAGAAATAGAACAATTTTTGATCCAAAATGACCTTGGCAAAGATACGAACGAACATATTCGAAGGCTCCCGGAGGAATTGCAACGACTGGCGAGTTTTCTAAAAGAAGAACACACACGTTGCGAAATAGAATTGGAAATTAAATCAATTTTTAAGTCTGACGTGCAGAATCGCAGATTTTTACACGCGGTGCGCGACCTTTTTTTAACGGGTGGTATGCGCGAATTATTGATCGAGGTATTGAAAGGGAGGAACGGTAAATCACTCGCGGATCTGATGCCGCTGGGTTCAGATGTGGGAAAGAATTTCATCGAGCCACTTTGTCAGATGCTCGAAATTTCATATACTGATGTAAATGATGAATTTGGAATGATACGGCAAGAAGCGCCTCTTGCGGATGAATATTTACGTTTCCGTTGCGAAGTTGAAAGACTATTAAACTTAAACACTCCAGAAAGCATTTATGCGGCAATAAACCTTTTCGGTCGTTATTTCCACATATTAAACTTGCACATTGCCCAAAGAAATTATGGCGATTGTCGCGATCTTGAAAAATTTTTAGGCGAACGAATTATGCCATCACTTAAACTGATCCAGCCTCATATGGCAGAAAAAGCTTTGCAGGACATATTATCATACGTGAAAAAGTGGCATGTGGAAATTAAAAAATTATCCGAACGAGTCTATATTCCCAATATGCCAGCGGAAATATGTCCGAACGCAAATAGTGCGGAATTCTCACCTTATATGCAGGCCGTAATGGACTACATAGAGAGTCAAATACAATGGTGTAACCCGAAGGGAGCCTATGAAGCTTTTAAAAATCTTAGGCTTACGGAAACAATATTGTTGCACCTTCAGGATGCTTATGTCGAGCGATTAGAGGCGCTTTTAGCAATGAAATCCCCCGATGGAATTTCAATGGAAGGTATAGCCAGAAACATATCCAGCTCAGCCAGAGTAAGGTCGGATAAATTTGATGCAAATAAAAAACTCATTGCCGAGCGTTTGGCGTGGACCGAGGAAAAGCTTAGCAAAGCATGGGCCGAAATAACGCCTGAAAATGCCCATGAAAAACTTTTTCAAAGAGGTCGCGATGGACCGATTCTCATGGATGCGATAATAAAAAGAGTCACACCAGAGCATAGAGAGAAATTATTACAAATATTGGCAGAGGTGAATGGCAGCAAATTTGTAGAAATTCTTAACCATGGCCAAGATGGCGCGAATTTGGTAAACTTTCTTGCGAGCGATGCCGCCGGCGGTAAAGTTCTTTACGAAAAGCTTGCGGCCATTGACGGGGAACAGTTTCTGGATGCACTCAATGACAGCGTAAATGGCAAAAAAATCTTTGCATTTCTTTGTAGAACCGAAGAGGGTTGCGCGCTCCTTGAACGTCAATTTACGAATCCTGAAGCATTTATTCGATTAATCGGAAAACCGTGGTTTGGCCCAGATGAGCTCCATTTCTTCATGTTGACTCGTGGGGTTCAAGAGGTTTATGATAGGGACGATAGCGGCGAAGACATTACGATACGCGAATGGATATCTGGCATATCCGATCCGGGATTCTTTCTTCAGATGGCCTACGAACCAGGAGTGCTTTACGCAGCGATGCAACGCAAAGATTTGTGGCCCCTATTCGTACAATCCATCGCGTCGCGTACCGGAATGAAACCGGAGAATATCCTCGATACGCGTACATTTATCGATTTGATGAGATCGCAAAAAGGCGGGCAAATTTTTGAAAACATGCGTGCAGCTGCGGCCGGCGATAGGACTCCTCGGAAAACAACACATAATCTATTCGTTGGACTTCTTAAAGATCCAACGGTTGTGCGGGAACTTTCGCAAATTCCTTGGATTGGCGAAAAACTCATCAATGCCGTGAAAGAATTCGAATTGCCGTCAATTGATAACGATATAATATTACTTCGACGAGTATGTGCAGACGCGCTACTCAACTCCGGTTGGACGGACAATGCTGTTTGGGAAAAAATTTTGGAAACTCCGGAGAACCGGGCCGTTTTGTGGGCCGTTTGCAACGAATTTGCCCAAACACGCGGCCCGCAGGCGCAAGTTTATTTCTCGCGATTGACCCAAAGTGAACCATTTAGACGGCTTACAATTGGGCACGAGTGCGGACATTGCCATGCGGAATCTGCTGGCAACCCGGAAGTACTTATCGAAATCGGGCGTGCTTTAACCTCCCAGGCGAAATGCGCCCTCTTGCTCGGACGGATGACTTCCGAAACAACCTATGGGGAATCGTGCACGCAATACAGACTTACGGGAGTCGAAATTCCAGAGCTAATTTCTGATGCACCCGCAGGTAAGCGCCATGCGAATCTCGCCCAAGAAATGCTACACAGGCATTCGGATCAACTTTTAAATTTTATGGATGGAATGGACGACGCCGATGTGGCGGGCGTCCTACAAAAACGAGCTGACAACGGCTGCACTTTATTGGAATTTTCCGTGCTAAACCGCCGGGATTCCGCTGTTACACAATTGACCGACTACTATAGGAAAAAGCGAGTTCCGTTTTCGCGGGTTGAACTTAGGGAGATGTTGGCTTTCAAAGAAAGGGCCTTCAGAGATGTTGTGGAAAATCTAGTGCACAATGGAAATTCCAGAGTGGGGTTAAGTGTGGGAGGCATACAAAACGTCGCGCTCGGTGAATTGGGCCAATGGGAGAGGATAGCGAAAGAGTTTTCCCCGTCAATACGTCCCAAAGATTGGTGGGAGCAGCGCTCTGCTGCAGTAGACGAATTAATGAAGCGTGACCAAGAGGCATTTAAAACCGATCCCAAAAAGTTCTCCGTAATGGTCGCCATCTGCGAGATAATGATTGCCGATGGGAAAAAGCACAGTAAAAATGTTCTCCCCATCCAGGACGCATTATATAAATTTCTCGATCGATTCGGAGGCGGTGTCAGTGGCCGTATAAGGCTAGCAGTCGGTGCGGTAAACGGAGACGCTGGCGCAGAGGCGGCATATGAGCAACATATGACTGCGCTCATTGGCGAATCGCCGAGCGTGGCAGGACCAACGGGCGATGTCCTAGATGAGAGAATACTACATGCCACAAAAATTGAATTTACCGGGCGAGACGCCGCCGGCTGGACTGCGGTGGTCGATGGAGCTGCCATGCGCATTGAAAATGTTACAGAGCTCACCCAATGTCAAAAATTAGAAACCATTACGTTTGATTTGTTTGTTAACAAACTTACGGCCGATGAATTATTTGCCCTTCGAAATGTTAAGGCATTGAAAAAACTCGAAGCTGGGCGATTTTCAGACAGCCTAACACCAAACATAGTGGAAATCCTATTTCGCGCACGTCCCGATTTACACATTAGTGCCACTTGTTCCGATGGGCAGAAGCTAACCTGGGATCCCGAGATCGGGCCGAACATTGATGGATTCTATTCATGTTGTCCTGCGAAGTCTACGCGCATCGGTGGCAAAAAACGAGTGCAACCCATACCGACGGCGGAGGCGGAGGCAATTGAAAGGCGACGCATGGTCGCCATGGAAAGGGACATGGCCGCGCGGGAGGCCGCTTTGGCCCGTGAAGCATCTCGCGCAGCGCCAGTGCCCCCAATTGATGAACATCCGCAGACTCCAATGGAAAAAATAACAAAGGAACGCCTGAACATTCCAGGGGCTGATTTGTGAATTTTCAGGCAAATGTCGTTGACTATGGCGCGTGAATTGGACATCCCCTATGCATGCTAAACCGCATTGGATTTGTGGGAATTTTTTGGTTTCTTTTACATCTCCTTTTCTGCCAAGTCGGTGACTGCGGAATGAAGTATCTGGGGAATCAATTAAATCCAGTTCAGATTATTTTTCTACGTTTCTTTTTTGCCACGGTTTGGCTGCTGCCCCTCGCGTGTCGGAAAAGACGGGAGTTACGCACGTCGCGTCCGGGAGTGCATCTTTTTCGCAGCTGCATTTTGTGTGCGGCAATGTTGCTTTGGTGCCTTGGCCTTCAGCGGGCCACGTTACCCATGGCCTCCATCATCGAATTTTCCAACCCGCTTATTCTGTTATTTCTAGCGAATTTTTTTCTAGGGGAACGCATTACGAGGAACCGATTGGTGGTCACGCTGGTCGGATTTTTGGGAATCGTAATCGTTGCCGAGCCAACCGGACACAGCTTCAATACGGCAGTTATTCCTCTATTCTTTTCCATCGTGTTATTCGTAGGTGCGGACATCGTTAATAAAAAATTTGCTTGCAAAGAATCCATGCTCGCCACGCTTTTTTATACTGCACTTGGGATTATTCTTCTTACGAGCATCCCCGCAATCTTCCTATGGCATCCCATGACCTTTAAACTTTGGACCGCCGTCGCCATCGTTGGAGCCAGCGCAAACCTATTGTTTTTTTGCATCATCCGCTCCTTCCGGGTTATCGACGCCTCAACGACCGCGCCCTGGCGCTATCTCGAATTTGCGCTGAGTATGGGAAGCGGATATTTCTTTTTTAGCGAAGTGCCGAGCATATCGACGCTTCTAGGAGCAGCAATCATAATCCCAACAACACTCTTTTTGGCCTGTGGTGAATTTCGCGCCGATAAACGGTGTTGCCACGGATGATGGTGTTGAAATACGGCCACTTATTGCCAGGTGCATTTTCCCGGAAAATGTGTCATTTGCATGGATGTAAAACGTCCGTAAAAACACCTTGCCTCCACCGCTGACATTGTTAAACTTTGTTTACGATGAATGGTGTTGGTGTTGGCGATTTCGCGTCGGTAAAATTTGGTACGCTCACAGCCGTCGAATCCGCCACGGCGGGAAGTAATATCGAAAAATCGACCATGCCCACCGTTCAGGACACAATGCGGGAAACCGCCACATCCAATCCCTACGAGCCGAACAATGACGCAACCGAAATCTTAAAATCGGTAACCACGAACAGCGCCTACGTCCCCGTTTTTCCACCAATCGACATGGTCACCTTCGATGATACGGACAATGAAACGGTTGCAGCAACCCGATCGCATGCTTCCACCGCCACCGTGGAGGGAAATTTTGGCGAAAGTGCCGCCGTCGCTCCCCAGGACGCGTCTGCAGGCGCGGAGGTTCGGCCAAATTCCGAAGGCGGAGAGGGAGGGCTTTCCATCGACGTCGAAACATTCGTGGAGTCGCCGCCCGAGGGCTTGCAGCTCACCTCCGGAGAGGTAATCGACACTATTGAACGGCATCTGGCCCAGGAGGATATCACCTCCGACATGCGTTTGGCGCTCGAACTCACGCGTGACGGATTTGAGCGAGCCATGGAGGCTCTGCAGGGGAACGATTTTGGAGCCAACGAACGAGCAATTGATGCCATGGAGAAGGCCTTCGATGCGTCCACGGCAGCCAGAGAGGTCGCCATCGATGCCTATGAATTGGATTTTGCCAGCGAAATACGCGAAATGGCGGGGAATTTGCGAAATTATGCACCCAAGGAATCTTCCAAGGCCATTCTTGGCGTAATGATGAGTATTTTCGCGCTATTGAATCTGCGCGATGGTCCCGAGTTGCGTGGCCCCACTTGGCAGGGAGGTTTGGCGCACGCGGTTCTCGACCCAGCCACACCAGCCTACGCCAAAAAGAAGGCAACGCGAATCCTCAACATGGCACAGCGCTATAAAGAAATTATGAAACAACAGCAGGCGCGCACGGAAAACCATGGGACCAAGGCGGATCAACCGAAGCAGGGTCGGCCACCGCAAGCGCCAAAACAAAAGGAAAAATCGGCACGAGGAGATGCCAAAACGTCATTAACTTCCGAAAAGGATGAAGGGTCCACCGTTGATGCGCACAACAGGGCCCGCGAAGCCAAACATTCCTCCGATTCCAACGAAGATTCAGGCACCGCCTAAAAAGGTTCCCGCAGGCAGTGGGTAGGAAACTCCTTGCCTTGTTGGGTATTTCCAATGCCTGCTACGACCGTCATGGTCCTTAGTTTTTTCAAGCGGGCAACTCGCAAAATTACATCTGCAGCCAAAAATATATTCGGCTTCGCCGGGAATATTTTTCGTGGAAATTCCCACAACCTCGAATCCATAGAAGCCGCCCTCTATCAGGCGGACTTTGGCCGGGATACCACGCAGCGCATCCTAGCGGCCATCCGGGAATCGTGCAAATCGGATAGAGAATTGCGTGGCCAGAAAATTGGCAAAATTGCCAAACATGTCCTTCACGCGGAGTTGCAAGGAGCCGAGGGAAAGTTTGTGGCGGCAAATTTTCTCGAGGTTATTTGCCTGGTTGGCGTGAACGGCGTCGGAAAAACGACAACCGCGGCTAAGCTGGCGCATGCATTCAAAAAGGACGGAAATGACGTACTCCTCGGCGCCTGCGACACCTTTCGCGCGGCAGCCAACGAGCAAATCAACATCTGGGCACAGCGGATGAAGATCGACATTATTAGCAGCCAACACGGCGCGGACGCCGCTGCAGTTGCCTACGATGCCCTGTCCGCCGCTCTAAACCGGAAGAAAAAAATCCTCCTCCTGGACACCGCCGGCCGCATGCACACAAAATCTCAGCTGTTGGACGAGTTGGCCAAGTTCCGGCGTATTATTCTTAAAAAAATTCCGGAATCCCAGCTCCACGCCTGGTTGGTTGTGGACGCCAATAACGGCTCCAATGCCATTGCACAGGCAAAAACTTTTAATGAAATTTTTAAGCTTGATGGCATCGTTATTACAAAATTGGACGGAACCAGTCGTGGCGGCGCACTTGTGGGCATTTACCAGGAATTAAAGCTGCCCATCTTCTACGTGGGTGTCGGAGAGCAATTGGACGATCTCATCCAGTTTTCCGTTACAGAGTATACCGACGCACTGTTTTCGAGTGAATAGACGTTTCGTTCCTGTTTATGCTGGGACGGCGTTACGAACCACAAGTCGGGACGGAAATTTGCACGGTATGATTCGGCTTGTTCTTGACATTCGGTGGAATTCACCTAGAGATCTCTCCGTCCGTGGGATTTCATTCTAAAATCCACACCCATTTAATGGGCGTTTTTGTATTTTTTGCACCCCTGCTTTTATGTGGATGTGCCTATCATCGGGTCGGTTGGAACCGTGCCCCGAGGCAGACTGTTTACGTACTTCCCATTGCTAAATTCCCCGAATACCTCGGAATTCACAGCACCCTACGGCAGCGGCTTATTCAGGAAATAAATGCCTGCCCAGGGTTTGGTAGCGGACCCATGGAAAATGCGGAGCTTATTTTGACGGTGAAAATTGAAGACTTTTTCCAATCCATCGGAACTACAATGCCTCGAGACTCCGACGTTGCACATTCCTATACGATAACGTTGATGGCAAATTGTGAAATCGCGGAAAAGGATACACAAAAAGAAATTCTCCCCGGGCAAACCATACAAGCCACGGTAACCGTTCCCGCGCATCCCAGCTTCACCGAAGCCAAAAGACAGGCTGCCACACAGATCAGCGGTATTTTGGCAAAAAAAATCTGCAACTTTCTTCTTAATTCCGCACCGCTGTCTTGATTGATAGGCTTGGCACCCCCACGGGGAATCGAACCCCGATTGCTGAAATGGGAACTTGGAAACAGAGGTAGGGCAATCAAAGCTTGCAAATCTCTCATGCAGGAGCATACAACAGCAGTTGTCAAACTGCCGATTTCTCGAAAATGTGAAAATTATTATTACCCCATTGTTTTGAGTTTTCTGCAATTCTGCCCTAGATAACCAAATAAAAATCCATAATGCTCTCACGAAAGTCTAGTACAACATCGAATAGTCTGTTATTTCTTGCATATATCGATATTTTTCAATCATACTAACGCCGGTAAAAGGAATGTCCAAAAACTTAGCTATTACCCGCGCACTTTCCAAATCTTCCCGCCAGGGGCATTCGCCAAAGCCATCGTCGTTTTGCCAGGTGCGCATGTAGTCGGAGGAAACATTTGATCCTTTGAATTTGAGCAAATGGGCGACAACCGCGCTGTCCACACCACCCGAAAGCGCCACAAGCACAGAGAAAGGTCTAGGCGGAATATTCGTGGTCATAAGCGTTAAGTCACCTGCAGCACGAATCGTCGGATATTTACTTCCTCGGCGGTTTGGAAAAAAATTCAAACCGCAATGGGCAGCCGCCCAGGTTAAAGGCTTCGACACACCGACGGCGGAGACGGGATTCGTAGGTTTTGTTGAGCAATTTCCGCTGGTTGCAATAAATTCGTAGGGTATGAGGATACGTCGCCGTTTGAAGGGCGTAGAATAGTTTGAATGGCCGGCCCCGCATGCTGTGGAATGAGGCAACACATTCCCTGAGGAGCCGGTTGAGCGTGCCAGTTGTCAGCTTCTTTTGCGCCCGCTCGGCCACTTGAAACGCCGTTGCAATAATTTGTCCTCTGCTTTCATCGGCATGGGCAGAAACAAACAAAATGGGTACGTTTATCCAGGCGAACAGCTCCTTGCGCAGCCTGGCCTCATAGCTCTCTCGGAAGGCGTCAATGCTTTCGTACGCAGGGAGATCTCCTTGCGAAAACGCCCGGTTGGCCAGATCCCATTTGTTGACAACGACGGCGAGTGGCCGGCCCAGGGCTTCGACCTCATGGAGAATCCGCTGAACCTGTTTGGTTATCCCGTTCAAGGCGTCGAGGACTAAAAATACAACGCCCGCTCGTCCCATGGCCTCGCGGGCCCGCACGGATGAAAAATATTCCACGGATGAATCCATTTTACCAAATGCCCGCAGCCCCGCCGTATCCACGAGGCGGATATTTTTTGCGCATCCATTCGGACTAATGGCTTCGAATTCTGCGGAGATGCTGTCCCGGGTCGTTCCCGCCGATTCATTGACAATGACCCTTGATGTACCTAATAATAGGTTGGTTAGGGACGATTTTCCCACGTTTGGTGCGCCGACGAAAGCCAGGGAAAGGTCCATTTCCCCGGCCGAGGAGGCGGCGCTTTCTTCGGCATCGTTTCTGGCCAATTCCTTTTTGATTTCGTCGATGGCTCCCTCGAGCACGTCGATGCCCCGGTTGTGCTCCGCAGAAATGGCGATGGGTGCCCGCGGAAAGCCGAATTTCGCGAATTCACACGCGCCATTCGCCAGAGCATCGTTGTCCACCTTGTTTACAACCGAAATCACCGGCTTCCCCGTCCGCCGGAGCATGGCCACGATTTCCTCGTCCATGGGCAGGGCGCCGCTTTGGCCGTCGAGGACCAGTAAAATTAAATCCGCCATGGCGATGGCGAAATGCACCTGTTCCTCCACGGCCGCGGCGATTTCCGCGGAAGTTTGACTATGGCCAACAACCAAGCCCAGGCCGCCGGTGTCGAGGATTGTCATACCATTGGGCAAATCCTCGGCCATCACGTCGCGCGTAATCCCCGGCTGGTCGTGGACGATGGCGCGCCGGGAATTTGTCAACCGGTTAAATAGCCGACTTTTACCCACATTGGGCCGGCCAACGATGGCCAAGCAAAATTTCCGCCGCATGGGAAACGATCGGATGAACGCCGCCGGCCACTCAAGGAAAATCAAGTCCCGAAGTGCTTTCTTTGGCGTCCCGTAGGGGATTCGAACCCCTGTTGCAGGAATGAAAATCCTGTGTCCTGGACCGGACTAGACGAACGGGACATCCAACACATTTATTCCACGGCGGAATTTTCCACGTCCGCAAGCAAAATCCTCCGACAGTAGACGACGAATTAACTTACTATGTGATTTGCAAAGCTCATTTCTATAATTCTAAATTTAAATTCCTAGATCTAGTACAAGCATGCCAACGACGATTGTCGCCTATGCCGCGCCCCAAGACAGAAAGCGCGAAAAGCTGATTAACAGCCTGGAACGCCGCATATGTGATGTAGGCGGCTTCCCTTTTCCGACGCAATGTCATGACCGAGGCTTGCCGTGCATTTAGCTTATACGGCCTACCAGCTTCCTGGAAAGCATACCTTTTTGCGCCATGTACTCCTGAATTTCGTCCCGAATATCAGTCAAGGCATCTGGAAGAACGCCGAAATAATGGCGAAATGTGCTTGCATTCAGCAAATATAATTTGCGAGTATTTACTGTGTGTTTTTGATGTTTGCTTGAAACGCACTCTTACGGAACATTTTAGCGCGTAAAGTTGTTTTTGGTGCAATTTCTTGAATTTTGGAGAACGTTTAATGGAGGTATTATTGCAAAGCGTCGTTATTTGGGTTGTTTTTCCATTATTACTTTGTAGTTCAATTTACTTCTCATACCGATTGCATTTTCCGCAATTTCGCCACATTGGTACCGCCTTCAAAATGATTGTACGGGCCAAGGCAAGAACCGGGCAAATGGGTAGCTTTGCCGCCGTTGCCACCATTATCGGTGGAAATCTTGGCGCGGGAACCATCGCGGGAAGCGCCATGGCTGTTGCCACGGGGGGCGCGGGGGCGATTTTTTGGATGGTCGCCGTTGCCATTTTGGGAAGTGTGGTTAAATTAGCCTCCGCGACACTGGGCGTTTTTTATCAAGAAAAGATTTCCGGCCATTGTGTCGGCGGCGCGATGATTTACATCAGGAAAAGTTTAAATTCGCCGCTTTTGAGCTTCTGCTATTGTCTTTGCCTGATCGGCGCATCCCTCACCGTGGGCAATCTCGTTCAAGTGCACGCATTTACCGCGTCCTTCGCCCACGCGGGGACATTTGTGCGTGTTTTAGGCGTTTTGATTCTCATGCTCCCGGTGGGACCCATCCTTTTCGGCGGCTTGAAACGCTTTTCCGTTTTCATGTCCGCGAGCGTTCCCCTGATCGGTGTTGCGTATGTTTTATTTTGTGTCGTTGGTATCATTCTTCTGCGCAACAACCTCGGCGCGGTCATCGGGGATATTTTTCGCAGTGCTTTTTCCTGGCGTGCCGCCGGTGGTGGAACCACGGGATTTTTTTTCGCACAAATGTTGCAAGCGGGGATTTCCCGGGGGCTTTTTGCCACGGACATTGGCCTTGGCCTGGTTGCCATAGCCCACGGGCACATTGAAAAGGGGAACCTTTCCATCACCGAGCATGCCCGCCAGCAGGGATTAATCGCCCTCATCGCCCCCATTCTTGTTGCCGTTTTGTGTTCGATGACGGGGATTCTCGTACTCTGCGCGGCGCCAAATTTGTCAAACAATGCCACGCAAATTTGCATCGATACCTTTTCCCGGGCCTTCTCCACACCCCGCGCGGGCTATTTTATTATACCATTTGTGGTTTACTGCTTCGCTTTGACGACCCTCCTCGCCTGGGCCTGGTTCGCGGAACACGCATTTAAAAACCCTAAATGGCACGTTGTTTTCCGCATATTTTTTCTTGCCGCCATGCCGGCGGGAGCACTGATACGCGGAACGTTATCCTGGCAAATCGCTGATGTGTGCATCGATGGGTTGCTGCTTACCAATTTAATTGCCCTTCTTCGCCTGCGCGGCCGCGTCGCTGCGATTTATAATGAAACGCCGGTTGAAAAATGAAGACAAAACAGCTAGGCCTATTGCTTCTACTTATAAAGGCTAACTGTTTCGCCTGCAAATATTTAGCCATAATCTTATAAATCGAGTGAAAAGACTAACTATTTTTTCCCAGATCCGCCTACCCAACACGACAAACTCTGCTTTTTTTTTTGAAACCAGCTCTTGTTGGCCTCTTCGGCTGCATCCGCCTCCGCTCGTGCCTTATCGGCCCTCGCTCTAGCTCGATCTCTCCTGTCCATAGCAGCAGCAAGGTCTGCATCCTCTTCGGTCATAATGGCATCATGCCTGTTGATCGGGTCTTCGAGTCGCGCCATTCTGTCAGCCCTTTCCACCATGATTTTAGGTTTCATCTCTCTAATTTCACTCTCAACCTCGGTTTGTACACGGGGAAGCGAAAGCCGCTCCACTATCCATAACCGATATACCCGAGACCTAATGTATTCTTCCCGCTCCCGATACGTAAGGAGGAGGTATGTAAGAACACCCTTTGCCGATTCATCGGCATTGACGAGATCATCCAGCGAATCCGTCACATCATCCGATCGTTGCGACCCGGAAGTAGGCCCACTTCCAGCACCACCACTGCCATAATGGCTTTTATCTCCATACAAACGCACGCTCACGTCACCAACCTCTCAATGAAAAACTCTCCATAGCCAATTATGCGTCATGCGTTCCGCCGACGTTGCATCCGCTGCCGCTTTTCTCCAATGTTTCTTTGCTGTACCAACCTCAATCTCCGACATTTTGGTCGCTTGGTCGACCACTAAAGCCAAGGCTTCATCCACTTTCTCCCAGAGCGTTGTTTCCCCATCGGGATTCGTGTTATTCAAATACGCACACAGAGCTGCACCTAACCGGGGACCTGCGACGAGAAATTTTCACCTTCATAACAACTCGGCTGTAATTGGTAAAAAATTTTCCCCAGCGATGGGAGGACTTTAAGATAATGCAATTCTGCCCCATGTAGTCCCAAAACAATCATTGAAAATCAATTTTTGTAAAATTGCTTGCCACTAGGGAATTAGCGAGTTGACGATATTGACACGTGCAGGCCCCCAATGAATGATATCGGTCGCATTGAAGTTGTCCCCTATGACGGGAAGTGGCCCGCGGTATTTGAGGCGGAAAAATCCATAATTGAAGCGGTCCTTGGAGATAACCTTTTGGCCATCCATCACGTGGGCTCAACGGCCGTGACATCCATAATGTTAGCTTCAAAACCCTGGATACTTCGATTGTAAAATAACGTCCCCGGACTCGCCAGCCAGCGGTATGGCATCTTGGATGGAAAATTTTCCCGATTGGATGCGCCGCAATCCGTGGAGATGGGCGCAGCAGCCAAGTTTAATTCCCATGTCCCGTGCGATGGCGCGCACGTAGGTTCCCTTGGAGCATTCAATTTCCAGCTCGAGGAGCGGCGCCTGGTAGCGGCAAAAGTCCATGCGGTGAATGGTAATTTCCTGCGGTGGAGGGCAAATACAACCACCCGCCCGCGCTTTTTTATAGGAAGGAACTCCGTTGATTTTTTTCGCGCTGAACACGGGAGGAACTTGCAACTGCGTTCCGAGAAACGTTGGCAGAATTTTTCGGATATGCGTTTCATCGATGTGCTCATGGGGCTCCCGGCGTATGACGTGGCCTTCGCGGTCGTCGCCAATGGTCGTGCTGCCGAGGCAAATGCATGCGCGGTAAACTTTCCCATCCGACAAAAATTCTCCGCAACGTTTCGTCGCATTTCCAACGAGGACGACGAGTAGGCCGGTGGCGAGAGGATCCAAAGTTCCACCGTGGCCAACTTTTTTAATTCCAAGCAATCGGCGGATTCGAGCAACCACACCGAAGGAGGAAAGGCCAAGCGGTTTGTCTATGAGCAAAATTCCCTCATAACCATTTCCGCCATAGGTAAGTCCCGCTGGATTCAAAGCTGTGCATTTATAGAATTTCGGCCGCGGGGATGGCAACGGCTATTTGGTGCGGACAATTTTGCCTTTTCCTTCGATGGCCATTTTGCCAAGGTGTCCCGAGGTGGCAACGGGGGTTCTATTTAGTGGCCAGGGGGCCCAGCGGGTGGGCATGGGCCGCGAATGTGCGGATTCTCCAATTTTGCTGGAATGTCTCGCGCAGGCCTCGGACGTGCTCCACCTTGATTTGAAGAAGATTTGCTTCGATGGCCCACTTGAAGAGCTTACCCGGACCGATGTGTGCCAGGTGGCGCTCTATGCCGTTGGTTACGGCGTGTTTAAAACTTTAGAGGCCCGGGAGCTTTTACCGGATGTGGCGTGTTTTGCCGGTCTGAGTCTTGGCGAGTGGACCGCCCTTGCCGCCGCCGGGGCTTTTGCCTTTGAGGACGGTCTTCCATTGATTGCCATGCGCGGGCGACTGATGGATGAGGCCTGCCGGAGGGCACCCGGTGGCATGTTGAGTCTCATCGGAGGCGAGCGAAGGGAAGTTTTTTCCCTTTGCGAGCAAACGGGACTTTATCCTTCAAATTTTAACGCGCCGGATCAGGTGGTTATTTCCGGTCCTGTGGCGGGAATTCACGCGGCCATGGATTTGACTAAAAACTTTTCCTTTCGCCGGGCCATTCCCATTAACGTCGCTGGGGCCTACCACAGTCCGGTGATGGCTGAGGCGCAAAGGGGTCTCCGGCCAGAGGTGGAAAAATTGGTCGTTTGTGAGCCATCCGTACCGGTTATGTCCAACGTGACCGGGAAGCCCCATGAAAATGCCGCCGCCATCCGCCGTTTCCTGGTTGAACAAATCACCGCACCCGTCCAATGGGAAACCTGCATGCAAAGCGCCGCCGTC
Source organism: Puniceicoccales bacterium (assembly GCA_031259325.1). Taxonomy (GTDB): domain Bacteria; phylum Verrucomicrobiota; class Verrucomicrobiia; order Opitutales; family JAIRLM01; genus JAIRLM01. Next base: position 16,076 of record JAIRLM010000018.1, on the reverse strand, counting down.
CTAGGGGTTAGCGATTTTTGCGAATGTGGATCGGGAAAGGTTCTTGTCGGACTGGTGAAGAAAAACATCCCCGGCGCAACTGCCCGCGAAGCGGCCGAACTTTTAAGCGCATAAGGACTTTGGGCCATTTTTGGCGGAGGGAGAGGGATTCGAACCCCCGGTACCCAAAGGGTACTTCGGTTTTCAAGACCGACGCAATCGGCCACTCTGCCATCCCTCCGGAGCCAAAAACTCAGTCAAAGTTTCCAGCAAAAGATTGGACCGGGCGCAAACAATTTTTGCCTCCACGAAGTCCAAAGACCCGGATTTAGCACCAACACGCGAATGGCAAGTGCCGCACGAATCTCCAGGATTCATCGATTCATGCCAACGACGGCACTTGGGAAAGCAAGTCGTGGAACTGGGCCACCGCCGATTTTCCACCCACAACCACCAAAATATCGTTCGCCTGCAGCACCTCGTTTCCCATGGGCGAATCGATGATTGTTTTGTTCCGCTGGATGCCGATAATATTCACTCCGTGAGTTTGGCGTAAATCACACTGCATGAGTGTTTTACCAACAAGTTCGTGCTTTAATGGAACGCACACCTGTTCCATTTCAAATTCTTCATTTATTACCAACGGATGCTCCTCGCTGCCCTGGTCCGTTAGCGTATCGAAGAAATCGGATACCTGCTGCAGGCCCTCTTCCTTTCCGGCGGCAATGAGCACGTCTCCGGGAAAAAGCAGGGAGCTGGGATGGGGAGAAAACGCCGTGTAACCCCCGCGGCGGATGGCCACGATGGTGACGGAAAATTTTGCCCGTATGCCCGACTCACTGATGCGCGAACCGCAGCCAACGTGCCCGCGGCGGATGATAAATTCGCGCACGTCCAAAGCCAGGGGTGAGGTTCCTTGGAATTTGCGCAGAATATAGTGCCGCTGCTTTTCCAGCTGCGATTCCAGGTCTCGGTTGAACGTCGAAATGAAATAGTGTTCCACGCGGGAGTTTAGAGAGGTGATGCGGCGCCAGAGGATGGTCGTTGAGATTACGAGCAGCACGAAGAACGCGCCAAAGGCAGAACCATGTGGCAGGTATGGTGAAGAAACGGCTAAAAATGCACCGCCAAAAATAAGCAGGATGATAGCGGAAATCACCGATTGAAAAGTGGCACGCAGGTGTGAAGTCGTTTCCTGCTGGGATTGCTCCTTTGTCTTTGGCAGAGCGTTGTTTATCAGGGCGAGGAGGAGGGTGTTGACGGACCGCACGGTGGGAGCAAGGAAAAACGACGAAATCACCGCCACTCCGGCCCAGACCGACGGACGGATCCAATGGAGCCAGGGATGGAACATTTTAATTTCGCCGATAAAATTCATGGAAAATGCGCTAAGCGATAGGAAGGCCGCAAACAGCAGCAAGTTAATGAGCACGTGGAGCACCGGCCGCACGGCAATTTTCAAAATAATGCTCTTGGACATGCGGCTTTTCACGAGCACCATCAATGCATGGTAGGTGTCGCCAATTTCCAATACCGCCTTTGGAAGTATGCGCGCGAACAATTTATATATGCGTCCAGCGAGCGGGCTGGCGATGGATGTGCAAATGATGGTCCCGATGGAGACACCAACGGCGATGTCTAACAGGGCACTTTCCACCACATGCGCGGATATGCCCATGGATGCGATGACGAAGCTAAATTCCCCAATTTGCGACTTACTCAGCGCCGCTTTCAAACTGTCCTCGCCATTTTGCCCGCTTAGGAACAGTCCAAGGAAACAGGCGGTGGCCTTAAGCAGAAAAACCAGCAAGGTGAGCATGGCGATGGCCACCCAGTTGTGAAGCAGGTTTGCCGGATGGATCATGAGCCCGACGGAGATAAAAAAAATGGCTGAAAAAAGCGTCTGAATGGGGTGGGTGTGCTCCTCGATGCTGGACGCCAGTTCGGATTTGGATAGAATGGCACCGGCCAAGAATGCACCGAGGGCGATGGAAAATTGCGCGTGTTCTGCCAGGATGCCGATGCTCAATAGCAACGCCACGGAAACCATGGTAACCGCCTCATCGGATTTGAGCCGCATGAGCTGGCGTACGAGCGACGGTGCGATCATCCGCCCGACGAAAAAAACGGCGACGACGAACGTGCCCACGAGGAATGTCACCCGCCCCACCGCATCCCATGCCAGATGACCGGTGATGGAAATACCGGAAAGGATAACCAACAGCATGATCGCTAAAATGTCCTCAAAAACGAGCACGCCGATGGAAAGCTGGGCGAAGTTCGTCTTGAGCGCCTTCTGTTCCGCCAAAATGGGAAGGGTGATCATGGTGGAGCTAATGGCCAAAACTCCGCCCAGGAAGAGTCCGTTGAGCCCGCCCCAGCCGAGTAAGGGCGCCACGATCCGGCCCAATAGGATCATGAAAAACGTCTGAAAGAACAGCGCAAACACAACGGAGCCAAATAATTGGCGCAGCTTGCTGAGATCGAATTCAAGCCCCGCGTAGAACATCAAAAAGGCAATTCCTAATTCACTTAATTGACGGATAAGTCCCTGATTGTGAATAATACTCCCCCCGTCGATGGGAATGTTGAGTATGACGCCACCAATAATATAACCCAATAAAAGCGGTATGCGCAATGACTTGGCCATAATTGCCGCCAAACCCGCCATGATCAAAATAAGCGAAAAATCGTGGACAAAATTAAACGACTGCACGGAACGATACCCCCGGACGCAGGCTAAATACTCCGCCGCCTAGGACAATATCTTTCCGCCCGATTGATAATTTTTTGCACCGCACCGAAAATTTTCCAAAAATTTCACAAAAACCGCATTAAGTTTGAGGAATTGATTGTTAAAAATTATGATATCATATATTATGTGTTGCTATGAGTTCAATTAACGGTGCACGTGCTTGGGTAAATGCGGGCCTGAGTGCGCTGGATATAAAAACGGATGATACCTCTGCGGAAATTAGGAGTATATTTCACAGACATTTGCACGGAACCAAGACGGAAAGCGTTAATCTTCAAAAACTTATTAATCAACTTCCGGCTGGGACAATTGCTTCATTAAGGGAAAAATTTCCGCAAATTTCAGGCAACCATAAATCGGACGTTCATTTTTTCTATGCGGCCATGCGCAGCACACTCGACGAAAAAGAGCGGGCCGCAGCAACGTTTTCGCACGGCAGGGTACTTTCTCTTTCAATACCTAAAAAGCTCGCCGCTACCTTTCAACAACCCGCTACCGGTGCTCCAATTGCAAGTGATTTAATGACAAAATTGATCGATGATCCAAAGTTGGAAAACGGCAACGCCAGGAATATCTTCGCAAACAGTGCTAGTCTAACGAAATCGACCACTATTCCAACCGTTCCGCCAAAAACAGCACATAAAACGTCTAAAAGTCCGCCAAAAGCAGAGACTCCACGGTCAAACCCCATGCAAGATCTTGCCCGCTCGCAGCCCATAGTCAGGCCGAGAGAAGTCGAAGGAAGTGCCCTAAGTTCACCAGTGTCCGCTCGTCCTCGGTCTCTTTCCGTGCGACCACAATTTGCAACAGCAAGTGCGGCAATGTCGGCGGAAAACAGACAAAAATTGGTAAATGCAACGCGTCTGGATCTCACGGCGGTGAGGTCGGATGGGACCTTTATCTTTCAAGATCAAAACAAAAGTGAAATTTCGACAAAAGATATTAGTTTTTTGAGTGAATGTAAAAACTTAAATACATTAAACTTAAAAAATGCTCGAGATGTTACGCAGATTGATCTCAGCGCTTGCACGAAGTTGCAACATTTGAATTTGGGCGGGTGCTCGGCGCTGACAAAGGTGATACTTCCGCCCGGCGGAGGAGCTATGAATGCCAATGGAAGTATTTACGCCGATCGATGCCCCGCATTCCCGAACGGCATGGACATTAAACGGTTGCAATCAGAAAATTCAGGAAAAACCGGCCCCATCGTCTTTGAAAAAAAGCAACCGAATACGAACCTAAACGTTACAAAAACGGCTGCTCCCGTAGAGCTTTCCGGTGAGGAAAAGAAACTGTTGGCCGCGACACGGTTGGAGTTTACGGGAATACAGAATGGTAAGTATATTTTTAACACGGGTAGCGGCACAGTGGAGGTATCTGACCTGTCAATTTTGACAAAATGTAAAAATTTAGAAAAGTTGGTGATCAATGAACCAATACCCACTTTAAAAAGTTTAGATCTTAGTGGGTGCCAAAATTTGCAACACTTTGAATGTCGCTGGTGTGATAATCTTTCCGAAATTCGTTTCCATCCAAGGGCGGTGATGCAGTCGGTATATTTGCAAGATTGCAAAAATTTACGAAATATCACATTGCCAATTGGGAATACCCTGCGAAATTTTGAGGGAGATGGATGTCCTGCCCTGGCGAATATAAGAAATGCGCAAGTTGGAATCATCGCGAATGAGGTTGCAAAGGATTCTGCGCTAGGAGACCCTGCAAATTCAGACAGGAGAAAAAATGAAATATTTAGCGGTGCCGAAGGCTTGCGGATAACATGCAATGACGATGGCACAACAACTTTCAGCGCCCCAGAACCGAAAAAAAGGTCATTTTTCAGCCGACGGAAGTAGCCGGAACGTTGACAGGCGGCGGATACGAAGGGCATACTCGGTTGTTGGATGTCTGGCATTGAAATTAATGAAGACCGCATCGTCGGAGAGTTGGCGCGTGGCCACATTTTCCAAAATTACGAATGGCTGTTCTATGAAAGCGTTGGCAGCACCAATGACGTCGCCCGGCAGCGGTTGCAGGTTAATGAAAAAAAAACCGTTATCGTTTGCGCCCGACAACAGACAAACGGCCGCGGACGGGGGATAAATCGCTGGGTGAGTAACCGGCCGAATAACGTCTACTTATCCTTTGGTTTCCCGGTTAAAAGGAATTCGTTTTTACATTTTTCACTGATGCTTGCGGATAGAATTACCCGTTGCTTCCGAGAGGTATTTTCCGTGAATTTAACCATAAAGGCCCCGAATGATCTATTGCTTAATGGCAAAAAAGTGGGCGGCATCCTATTGGAAGTTCCCGTGGAAATTGACGGATGGGTCCTTGGCATCGGAATAAATTTGTTTACAGACCCTGATTTGCAGGAACAGTGCGCACAGCCCGTTGGGGCGATTGATTCGGTAAAGCACCTCCAGCCGGATGCGGTGATTTTGGAGTTATGTGCCATCGTATCGGAATTGGAGGGCGAAATGTGGAAGACTTTTTTCACAAAAATATGAAAATGGCTCGTAATGTTCGGCATTCACCATAGATTGGAGAACGCACATGGCCGGGGAAAATTTCGGAACACGACTAAAGAATGCTCGAGAAGCGCTCAATATGAGCCTTAAGGATGTTGAAGATTTGATAAAAATTCGTGCGGACTTCTTGGCTGCCATTGAAGAAGGAACTTTTTTCAAGGTTTCCATTCCGGAGGTTTACCGGCAAGGTTTTATCCGCAGTTACGCGGAATTTTTACACATCGATTCGCGGGAGATTCTTTTGCAATTAGGTGATTCTGAAGGTTCCCCAAGATCCCGCAAGGCGCCACAAGTGTCGCAGGAGCAGACCCAATTGCCACCGGTGATTACTGCCGGAGAACTCGGAGACCAAAACCAGGCTGGTTGCGACGGATTGGCCGCGAGTAAAGCTTTTTTGGTAGGTGTGTCCCAAGCCGTCATTCAACGGCTACGTGAGCGCAATTGGCAGATTGGTCTAGGATGCGCTACAGCCGCCCTTTTGGCGTGTGCGTTATTTTGGAAACTTCCCAGGAGGCACAGGCCAAACGCCCTTGAAGATCTCCTGGATCGCAGTACCGCCGAGATGATTGCCCTTGATGAAATATCTGCTAAACGTCTTACTTTGACGGCATCTGACGTCGTCAAAGTTTTCATGCGCAATAAGGTGACCAAGGAGAAGTTATTTTCCGGAAGCTTGAAGAAGGGCGAAAGCAAACATATCGACTATTACGATGACGTACAAATTTCCTTTTCCGAAGGCGGCGCGTTGACCATCCTCAAAGAAAATGGAGAAACCGTGCGCCCAAAAAAAGCAGGGGCTGGATGGCTCGAAATGCGTTATCAGGACTGATCATGCTTTATGGTCGAATAATTTTTGAATTTGAATGCAAAATTGGCTCCGGCAGTGGAATTTGGCATCGAAAGTCGTTGAACCGCGAGATTATTCGGCTGTAATTTCTGCCTCATCATTGTCCGTGTCGCAGTCCGATTGGACTGCAATCGGTTCATCGCTGGACATTGCCGCGCGCGTGGCACCAAATACCCCACTCCCACGGAGATGTGGAACCGTCCACCGGCGGCCGAAAACGCCCGGCGACTGATAACTCGTAAGAAACGATAGCGGAAGGTCGGTTGCGTTTGCAAACTTTTGCAACCAAGTTTGTGATTTGCGTTCGGTAAAACTAAAAACCTGCGGAGCGTTTTTTGCCATCCGAGCCGAGCCAATGATTTGTTGGTGCACTGGTCCTATGCCATAGGGATTGTAACAGAACGTTGCGCAGCCATATTTTAGTCCAAGAAATTGGGCGAACATGCCGCCAATATAACTTCCTGTCAGAGCAACATCGTCCCCGTAAGCCGTTAAAATAATTTGAAACGCCGTATCGAAGGCCTCCGTACGTGCGTCTTTCCACGGGCATGCGGCACAGGCCAAAGCGGCCATTCGCTCCGAATGATTCGTGTCAACAGTGGGGACAAAGTATGTACCACCATTTGTGTCAACGGCGATTGCAAAACCGATGCCAAGATCAGTGTTATGGAAACGGTGGACGGCGATAATGCGCCCATCGTCGAATGTGATTTTCTCCGATCCACCGGCAAATTCGAAACCGGCTCCATGAAGAGCGGCTTGTTGGTCAGTAAGTTGATTTGGCCAAGCGCAAATTGGCATCGGCTGAGGCCTTTCTTTTTGGGATAATTTTTCGCACAATTCGCTCGTGAATCGAATATGCCTTTGATTGTCCGTAGAAAAATCGTCGGTATGAAACGGTGCGGGATCAAGTTGATAACCTGTTTTTTTGAAGTTTGCTTCCGGATCTCTGCTGGCAATTTTATAGGCAATCAGCGAAAGTACCATAGATAAGGCAAACAGTCCCGCGCTAATAGCCCAGCCGATCGGACCGGAAAGAATTGCAACGCCAATTCCCAAAAATTTAAGAACGAAAAGAATTATGTTGCTGGCAATGGAAATTCCAGTAAGTGCCCAATTTAAGGTTGTTCGCACTTCAATTGATAAACTTTTTTCGCTTCGAAATAAATTCATAATGGGAATATACCCGGAGATGCCTCGCGCATCCGTCACACCCGATTCGCGCTTGGAACATTTTGGCGCGAGTGACGAACGTGCCGGCCGGACTGAGCCTACGGGACGTATACTCATTTGTTGAAAAATTTTAACACAGCGAGCAAATTTGTAAATCAAATTATTAGCTTCCCGACACAAGCCGGTTTTTTTGGCTTATCGGACCCATCGAAAGGATTGTATTTGCAACTTCCCGTCGGCCGTGCGTTGGACAATAGCCTCACAGACAGCTTTGGCAAGTGTCGTGCCGTCAATCGGATTCACGGAATCTCCGTAACCACGGATGGAAAAAGTATCCGAGCGGACAACAAATTGATTGCCAAAAAATTGCAAAAGATCCGCCTGCGTGATGAAAGCTGGCGTTTGGGCATTCGTCGGGCCACTTGCTGAAAGCGCGTCAAACCACGTCCCGTCACGCCGATCCGTTGATTGTGCGGAAGATTTTTCCAAATCTTCATTGATACGAGATCGATCGATGGCCCGTTGAATCAACCCCGCCCGTGCCGCTTCGCCATGGGATAGTTCCCGATTGACGAAGGCGCTTAGCGAGGGGAATGGCCCATATTTTTGAATTTCTGCAACAATGCATTCAGCCAGCCGATCCAAGTCGTCTTCGGATAAAAAATGCCGCCGTTGAAATTTGGGATCGAAAGTGCCTTGGTCGTCAAAGTGCGGTAAATAATGTGCGTGTCGCGCGGAATCATAAGGCATGCAGCGGAGGAGCAGCTTCCAAGTTTCCACGGAGGTGCAGTTGACGTTGAAAGCGCCTTCGAGGACAAGATCACGGGCGATTGTCGTATAATCGTGGAAGTTGCCATTGGTTCCGCACGCCCGACATGTGGTAAAAAATTGAGGGCTATCGGTATCAAATCCACTAAAGCCACTGACAAAATAATGGTCGTAGAGCGCTGCATTGAGGAGATATGAATAGTCGAAGAGCATGGATTGGCGGAAGTAGGCGTGATTTTTCCAAAGCTCCACCGTTGAAACATAATGCCAGTGGGTTGCATCGGATGGCATGAGCGGGCAGGCAAGGCTGTTGCCGACCGCGTAGGCCGGATGGTAGGAAAACGGCATCAGAGGCACGTGTTGAAGAAAACCGATGGAAAGTAATTCGTGGGGCGGGTCGAATAGGACGGCCGATTGGGAACCGTCTCCGAAAAATCCAGGAAATTGCCCGATTGATGACGTGTTATAAAATTGCGTCGTCCATGGCGCAAAGTAGCGGCGAAATGACACAGATAATCCCAATAATGGCGCGTGTTCGAAGGTATTGCGGCGGATTTGTGGCGCGCGTGGATCATAGTGAGCCAGCCATTGATTGTTGCTGGTCCCGAGGTTGGCCCAGGCGCAGAACGAAAATAACTCATGGGGTTTGCCGTCGCGCGGGACGACATATGCTTCGGTTTCATCTCGATCCACAAAGTCGCTGATTTCCTGCAATAAATTTCCGTTAGCGTCCAAAAGCCGCATGGAAAGATTGAACCAGGACACGGCGCCGCCCATGGAATTGGCCCGCTGAATGGTAATTGCCGGCACTTCTTTTAGGAGATTAAGCGTAACGGTTGCCGTCAAATTTGGATCGTTGATGGTGAAAGCGCGCACTTCTCCGGCGTTTAACCCGGTTCGAATTTCGCCCTGGAAGATAATTTTCGCATCGTTATCTCCAAATCGGATAAGTGTTTTGTTGCCCGCCGCCGTTTCCACCAAGAAGCCCGGCAGCGTTCCCGCCGCATTGCCCGGAGTTGCGGAAAGCAGCTGAAATATATACGTGCCCGGTGCGAATGCCGCATTATAGGGGTTCCACAGGGAAACCGTCGGAGACAGGCGGATAATCGCCTGATTGTTGCCAACCTCAGCGGAAGCGGTTATAAATAGAGCAACTGGAATGGGATAAATGCCGCTTTGAACCGGGATGTTAAGTCCCAGGTCGGACATGGGCAGATTTTCCAATCCATAGCCAAGCGCATTGGTTGCCGGGTAAACGATGCGGTAAACGGGGCCGCCGGCATACGGGTAAATGCTGGATGGGGACATGGATTTCGCTGCATGAAAAAACGACGCCATTTGATTAAAAGTTGGTGGTGGCTCCGGGTAGGATGGGTCACCGGGAAAGATATATTCCACATCGATGGATGGAAATTTTTGCAACTTCAGCGTCAGGTCTTCCAACCATTCACTGGCGGTGTTTTTCAGTAGGCCGCGACTGCACAATGTTAAACTATGGAAAAGACTGTTAAATTCTTGTCCAAGACTCCGTTGCAGCGACGAAAATGAAAGGCAGTTTTCCAGCGACCGCATCTTTTCGGAATTAAAACCCAGTGTAGCGGGATAAAATTGTTGCAGAATTCGGTCTTGTGGTATGCTAGGTCTTGGCAAATTGACGCGCAGTTTGTCGCATTCATCCTCGACCCAATAGGCAAAATGGCCAACAATCTTTCCGTCCGAATTTATGGGAAATCGCGGGCATGCGTCGGCGAGACCGAGGTCTTCAAAGATGGCAACTTCGTCTCCGGCAACGTCCCACGGGGCATCTTTTTGAAATCCTGCATTGCCTGGAATCGATACCAGCCAGCGGTCAAAAACTGGTTTGCCGGTGACGACACTCCAAACACCCGTCCAATGGGCATGGACTTCGGGAACTTCTTCACCACCACTTCTTGCGCGTGCGGTGACGCAGCGACCTTCGTTGTAGGTTTCATTTAACTCAACCATTGCAACTCGAAGGGCCGTCCACGCGTTTTGTCGGGCAATGTCTCGATGTAATTGATTTTGTGTTCGCAGGGCTTGAATTTGGGCAAATCGTTCTGCGGTGAGCATCAAAGCGCCAAGTACCGCCAGCGCGCCCAATACCAACAACAATGCAAAACCATCGGAACGCGTACTTCGCACGGCCAGCAATTCAATAGGTTTGGTGACGGAGCGTCAAGAATGCGGGGAAGTCGTTGCCCGCACTGTGTGGCCGGTAAATTTTCGCCGTTAACATCTTAATACTGATTGATTTACTAAATTAAAAAATTTTCCTTGCTTATTTTAAAAATCATCGTAACGTACACTTTTGTGGATACGGTGAAGGGCCTTGCTCAGAAGGCCGCGGCAAAATTGGGAATTTCCCAAGACAAAGTGGATTACGCCATGCGCTTGGCAACCAATAAAATCATGCTCGCAAGCATTGCGACGATAGTTGTTGCCAGTTTAGTGTTTTCCCCGTTTTTCCCACTTTACTGGGTTGCACTGCTAGGAGCTGTTGTTGGGATTGTTGTGGCCGTTCGCCAAACAGACGAAGCAATGGCGGCAAAAAAAACGGACAAATCTTCGGAATCTTCATCTGCGGCTGAGTCAGGCGAGCCACAGAGTGGTATCATGGATTTGGTTCGGCTTGGAATTGTGAAGTTGGCTTCATTCGTTGGTGTGTCCGGTGGCTTATCCGTTAATCAATCATCCGCTGATTCGTAGTGTGTGAAAATTTCCGATGTGGTCGCCCATGCGGATGTAAGTTTCTAAATTTTTTTCACTCAGCCGGTTGATGTCGTCGCACGGTGTAAACATATTTGGCTCAAAAATGAGGATGACCGTTGATCCCCCGAAGGAAAAAAAACCCTTTTCCGTTCCTTTTTTTACGTGTTTATGTGATACGTAATTTTGATGGATGCTTCCGACGAATGTGGCACCAACTTCGACCATGAGCACCTCACCCGCATGGCTTATTATGCGCGTTAGCGTGCGCTTATTTTTTCCGAAAACGGAGATGCGCCGCAGCGCCAAGGGATGTACCGAGTGCAGCCACCCCCCGATGTGTTTCGCCTTACTCGGAATTCCATCGCAGGGAAAATGGAATCGGTGGTAGTCCACGGGGCACAGCCGGCCGATGAGAGCGCTGCCACCTTGAAATTTTTTGGCAAGTTCCCCATCGTCGATGAGTCCTTTGAGGCGAATCCTTCGGCCTTTTAGCGAAATTTTCCACCGCACATCCAGGTTCGGAATAAAAAAATAGCGTCCGTCACAGGGAGCCGCAACTTTATTTCTCCCGGGGACAATGGGGCGAGTGTTCGGTTTAAGTTGGCGGCAGAAGAATTCATTAAATGATTCGAATTGAGAGATTTTCGACTGAATTTCATCGAGCCGGATTGCGTAGCGGTCAACGAAGGGTTGAATTTTTTTCGCGCTCCCTGGCCAATTCGCATACCAACCAGCAATGCGCGAGAAAATGGGCCAACTGAAAATAAGCCGTTGCAATAGGCGACCCGGAAATGTTCCATAGGCCAGACGGATGAACCATTCGCCGCATATGGTTTCCGTTTCGATTTTACCCGTGTATCGATTGTAGAATTGAACTCCCTTGTCCATGTTCGCAACAAGGCGAACTGTCTGAGGAGATTTTGAGAAAAATTCAAAATAATAAACCCTCCTGCGTGACTTTTTAGCGCGGGCTCAATATGGACTAATCGGGTTTGGCTGCTGCTTTTTTCGCTATTTCATTTGCAAGCAACGCATTAAATCGAGCTTTTGCGCCGTCGGCGTCATTTTGAATATCATTAAGGAGCGCCGCCCGGCCATCATCGTCCACCTTTTCTTTTTCATCCGCCAATGCGCAAAAGACATTCCATATTGTGGCATCGTCTGCCGTTTTGTGCGATTCTTCGGTTATGCATTCCTTTAGTGCCGTGACGTGTTCCGCGTTCATCTCCGGGCGTTTGGGCGGCACGTTAACAACGGCGGTTTGGCCTTCGGTCGGAGCAAATGTCTGGGCAAATTTCTTCGAAGTCTCGTAGGCGATCGGCTTATTGGTTTCCTCGTTCTTTTTTTCAACGAGGCCATCCCTTGCCTCGTTCAATACCAACTCACAGAAAACCAATTTTCCATTTTCAATCTTACTACCAATTATTTTATGCGGAGGGTCGCTTTTAGCCAACTCAATGGCTTTGTCCACGGTGCACGTCTGAACGGGAATACCGCGCTTGTTCAATTTTGCAACTGCAGCACGACCTTGCAAACTCGGTAACGCCCCTTGGGGCCAATCGGCTGCCTTGTCGTCGCCAGGTTTAAATCCATCTTTTGTGGCTAAGTCTTTGAGTCCCTCCACCGCTCCCAAGCAAGCATTTGCGAGTGCTGATTTGAAATTTACGTCAGTTTGATCCTTTAATGTTTGGTCCACATCAAAAACGAGTTTACAAGCGGTCTCAAATAGAGCGAGTTGCTTGTCGGCACTAGTGGGATGCTCTTTGTATTCAGCTAGCGCTCTTTGGAAATTATCAAATTGACTGCTTTTTGGATCTTGCTTGGCTGTCAATTCGTAGAACCGGCCAAACGAACTGGCCTGAGGCGCGGACAAGCCGGCACTTTCTAAATTTTCAGTAATTGTTGCCATGTCTTTCCATGACAAACCGTCCTCTTTAGCTACTTTACCATCGTTTCCGTCAGCGAGGGCTCGCGCAAAATCCGCACGCTTGAAACTAACTCCATCCACAAGAACATTGTGATGCCGTTTTTGGAAAATTTCAGTAAAAAACTTCATAATGAAGTAAAATGGAAAAAATTTCATCCCCACATTTCATGGCGCGTGAATTTTCGAACATAATCCAGGAAAGTCTTATCAAACAAAACATCTTGAGTGTTTGCTGATTTTTTGAGATAGTTATCCTGTATGTTTTTGCTGTCACGCATTAATCACATGGCATCTCAAAGTATGCCTCAAGATCCAATTGTGCGGCATTTTAAGCGCGCAGATGAACTGCTCGCGAAATTAAAAGAAGGTTGTGCTAGTTCTGGAGAAAAAACAGAGCTCCGCACACTTCTAGATCAATGCCATAGAAATAAAAAGCTAAAGTCAAAGCGTCCTCCTAAAAATGCAAACCTAACCCTCATTCAATCGTTAGCGTGGAAAAGTAATTTAGTGCGCGAGGAAAATTATAAACAAAATATTGAACGATTTATTTACGCAATTAACAATAGTTCCGATGTCGTGACAATTAATTTGCCGGAAAGTGATAAACTCACTCTCAAGGAAGCACACATTTTCCAGCTAGTCACGGATCACGCTAACCTCGAGATAATTAATCCGCTACTATCGCTATACGCGGGCGAACCCGAAAATGATGATATGCAAAGCTTTTTACAATTCATGCGCGATTGTGTGGCTGCAATGGAAAAAATTAGAGAAGCTATTTATGAAGAAATGAAGTCTAAAAACGTCGATATTTTTTCACTGGATCCCGTGAAAAACGCCAAAGCCGGCAGCAAAAAAATTGCGGCCGATTTGATTTCTTCCGAGTATGGCCACACGGGATTGGTGGTGGACGGCAAAGCGGCAGAAGTTCGTACCCATACATCGAAAACGCCCATTGATAAATTGAAACTTGGCACTGCATCCCGTGCAAAACTATTCCAAATTGATATAACAAAAATCATTCGTCCCGAATGGCGAGAACACATTAAAAAACTCTTTGAAACGGATGAAGAAAATTTTGGCGACAAAATTATGAAACAATTTCGCCCAATATTAGTAGCCACGGTGGAACAAAATCGAAAATTTACCTACCGTGGCCTATCCGCGATATGGTTTTTTCTTCTCGCCATGTTGGACTGTATCATCAGCATCTTTCACAAGTTTGTCCACATATGCACGCCGCCAATTGTACACAATGGCGATGTTGAGGTATGCAAGAAAACACTTTGCTCCGGCTGGGCGGCTATGATGCTTACGAAGGCGCTTAAACTCTGCAATATAATACTTCGTGATAAGTTACGGGAAAATTCAGATGAATTACCAATTGCACTGCAAAGGCAATTGGACACCCCGTACTTTTCATTCTTTTGTGAGCTTTTTCCAGACCGCCGCCTATTGGAGTCAGTAACTCCTGGATATCTCTTTGAAAGATTGCAAGCAAAGGGAATAATCCTCCCGATCAGCATGGACATCGTCAAAAAAACGGTCCAGGATAGATAAGATTCTACCTCTAAAAAATCAGCCCCTATGGGCCCGGTTTTGTGACAACAACCCATTTACCAAATTAAACGTCCACTCAGCCTGGGTTTCCAAAAAGGTTTTCCCATTCAGTATTCGTGTCATGGTCAATTTTTTGAAACAAGCTAAAAACACCCCAATGCGTAAAATGCCCGCCAATCCCAACAAGCGCCCCAATGGTAAGCCCGACTGGATTGCCAAACAGAAGTCCAGTGACTACACCTCCAACTGTACCCGCTGCAACCACACCTGCTATTTTTAGCATTCCATCCCGTTTCCTCGTCAAACGAAGCTCGGCAACCATCCGCGCCACCTGAACATAGGTCCCCCTAAGCGTGTAGCCCAAACGCCCACACTCACGCACCGCGTCTTTGATGGCAGTGGCAAATTCAAGGTGACCAACGAGCAATGCAATCAACTCTCTTTTTGCCCGCTCCTCGTCTTCCAGAAATAATCCATCCTCGTCCATGTTCGGAGCCGCGACAACCTCGACGACGTCCGTACAAATATCAACCCGGGTTGTATCATCCGGCTCCTCGACCCTATACTCCGCCCTTACGACACGCGCATCCGACGGCACATTAGGGTCAACCTCCTCAACCGTAACACGCCCCCTCTCGGGAACATGCCGAAAATTCAAAACATCCATAACTCACCTCTTTCTGAAATCCAAAAAACATCACCAATGCGGAAAGAAGCTGCCACACCATCGAACTGTCCGCATGAACTACCCAGGTTCAGTGGCCCCACCCTCAGGGGCGGCCCCAGCCGCATGAACCGATTCTCTTGCAACGAAGTCCTCCACAGCACGGATAAACAAAACTTTTCGTTCCGAACTTAACTTCGTGTCATCGATGAGCCGTATTGCCTGTTGCAACACATCGCGCCTTCTTTTCGCGCCGTTGAACATGGCCAATAAACTTTTGTAAAACCCACACAGCTCACTTCTTACGTCCGCATTCCCTTCAGCACGATACTCACGCATCCAGACATCTTGTAATGGCAACACCCCGCGCGCCAGCACATTATCAAAAACCGCATGCATCTTTACCTTTGTGACCCGATCGACTTCTTTGAAAGTCCCAGATACCCCCCACGGAGTAAAATGCGGGAGGATACCGACACCCAAAAACACAAACGCACCGGCAAATGTGCCAAAAAACACACCAGCCACCACACCGCACACGCTCCCAGCTAACAGTACCACACCAATCTGCCAAAAACCGCGTCGCTTTAGCGCAGTCAACACCCCATGTTCACCACACAGGTCCTCGTACAGGTCCTTGCACAAACTAGACTTTTCATTCGCTATTTCCTGCGTAGAATCCCTCCCAAAAACAACCGAACTCACGTGAGGAACATCCATGTACGTACACCTAACAACCCAAGACTAAAACGCAAGACCGAAATGTACTACAGCTCAAATAACCAAATCACGATTCCGACAAAGCAAGTGCTAAACCAACGGCAAGACCGCCGGCGGCACCAATTAAAATACCAGCAGGACCAACTGCTGCACCACCAGCGGATCCTGCAGCCACAGCGGTAAGGATAAGGCTACCAGCAGCCCCAACAGCCACACCGCCAGCAGTACCAGCTGCCGCGTAACAAGCACCTCTCGCGACCTTCCCTACCGCGCTCCTCTCGAGTGCTCTAATCAAACTGCTTTTTTGTGTGGCACTTAAACTAGAATCCTCGATAAGCTTTTTGACTGCCGCAACTGTCGTTTCCCCCTTAGCAATCGCTAATTGCTCCTTGTACAAATCCAATAAAACCATTCGCTCGGCAGGG
>JAIRLM010000016.1 GCA_031259325.1 Puniceicoccales bacterium | reverse complement strand
ACCAAAACAACCAATAACCAAACCAGTCGAACTGGTATGGAAATGATGGCAATGGGCACGGCAGCTACAACCGAGAGGATAATCGTCTGGGTCTCTATTCGATCAGGGGCTGCTGGTTGACATGGTGATGACGTGTAAATTTGAGACGTCATACCACTGCCCACGGCGAGTGCCATAAACAAGAGTCTAAAGATCTCGGATGGCATTGGCAATCTCATTTGCAGCGGAATCCCTCTGCAACGCATTTTTGTCCAAAGAAATATGCGGACTGTCATAGATGGGTCCAAGTTTTTCGGGTTTTTCCCTATCCATGAGGGCTACCGTTGGAATACCGTGGGCGTTGGCCAAATGCATGCCATCCAAATCCGTGGCTACCACAACGGAACATTGCTGAAGTTTGGCCACAAAATCGTTCAGTGGCATGGGTCCGGTAAAGTTTATCACGTTATCATTATTGGGCCCCACGGCAATTGCCCGGGCCGTTCGTATGGCGTCCTCATCTCGGCCGAAGAGCATGATTTTCAAATCCGGATTCCGTTGCCACAGGTGTGTAGCCAAGGATTTCCAATGGCTTGCGAACCAAAATTTATTTACTCCGTGGCCGTTAGCGCCCAGACAAAAAGCAAAACACGGCGATTTCTGCGGCATCCGCTGGCGCGCAATAGGTTCCAGTGACGGATTTTTAAGAAGTCCGTAATGGTGAAAAAATTCCTTCCATTGCATGGTCGGGTGTTCCGTTGAACATTTTTTAAGGGACGATTTATGGGTTAGAAGTGGAAATATTCGATGCATTGCCGATTGCATACCCATGCGAACCGGTGCACCAATGAGCCTGGCTTCCACGGCTGACCGAAAGGAGTTGCTTAAGGTGATATGCAAATCAGGATAACGCGTTCGCAATTGAAATGCGGAACGAAAATGATCCCATCCCCTCGGCGGCAGTGCCAATACTTCGTCGAACCATGGCAATGTTTGCAACCACACGGCGTGATCCGGCATGCAGAGAATGGTCACATGCGCATCCGGGCGGCTTTCGCGAATGGCGCGCAAAATGGGCAAGGCCATGACAAGGGCGTAAACGCGCTCGGGCACGCGGACAAAGACTCGGAATTGTTTGGGCAGACATTTGTAGCCGTAATACCTACATGACCGTTCCAGCCGTCGCTTTCGTCCGTGTAGGTTTAAAATTTCGCCGACGGGTCGCTTCCAGCGGTTGTGGACCCAGAGCCAGGAATCGCGAAAAATTTCATCCCTGCGTAAATGATCCTCCAGCCAGCTATTCATAGCGTCCGTGAGGTCGTCCACTCCTACTAAAATGGGTTCGATGACGAACGCGGCTTTCCAAAAGCCATCGCGCCGAGCATGTAATATGAACGTCTCCGCGGAGTTTTCCTGGCAAAGAATTTCGGGGAGGAGCGTGGACGATGTCGCACGGCCGCACAGA
Source organism: Puniceicoccales bacterium (assembly GCA_031259325.1). GTDB lineage: Bacteria > Verrucomicrobiota > Verrucomicrobiia > Opitutales > JAIRLM01 > JAIRLM01. The sequence continues at coordinate 12,659 of JAIRLM010000016.1, read as the reverse complement.
GTTGTCAGCGCCCCAGCACCGCCGGCGTATTGGTCAAAAAGAAGCCCCACACATCCTCCCTTTCGCATCAGATGTGATGCCTCGGCCAATCCGCCCTTCCGAGAAAGCATGCGGACCCCAAATCGCCCCCTAGTTCGGCGGACGTATTGTTCTATGGCCTTGCGTTTAAATGGGCGGTAGATAATCCCCAGGGGTAGGCGGTCGGCCTCCAACTCGAGCAATGGCGGTAAAAATACCAGCGCCTCCGTGAGCGTCTGATGCGGGATGAGAAGCAGCTGCGGCGATCTCTGAGTGCGGAGTTTTTCACAAAAGCACTTCCAATCACCTTCGAGGCGAAAATTTTTTCTGATACGCCAGCGGGGAAAAAACGGTGAGACTAGGGCAAACATGCCCAATTCGATGAGTCGCTCGCTGTTAATGCGCGCCGTTTTCATAATTTCGTCACAACTTTTATCCGACGAAAACACGTGAGACAGGTTGTTGAGGAGTATTCGCCGGCGGCCACGCGCCAGCAGAAAAAAAAGTCGTCCCAAGACCCATGCGATGGGCTTTAAAACGAAAGTGGGGGTAATGCTCATCAACAAACCAGCGGCGTTGAGAAAAAATTGCGGACATTTCCAAAAAATCAAGTTTGCCACCGCCGTCAATCCGCGAAAAATAAACGAACCAAACATGGACACCCTCTCCAAGGAAAAGTGGCGCGAATGAATACTGCAACCACGTAAAAATCATTATCGATCCGAGCGAGCATTTTATGCTGGCAGACGCATGAAAATTCTGACACAAAAAACGAAGATGGCTTTTGTTGTCAATGAAGGTAAAGGCGCATCTAAAGATCAATGGAAAGGTCCACATTGAACAGGAAATCTTTTTTTTACTACTTGGTTGCGGTTATTCTGGCGGTCATTTGCGGCACATCGAATATGCCGGCATTGTGGCAGGCTGGAGCGTTTTGTTCCGAAATATTCATTCGAATTTTCCGCTGCATTAGCATGCCCATCATCTCCCTTTCCGTCATCGTTGCCCTTTCGTCCTGCGAGTCCAGCGGACGCATGCGGACGATTTGGAAAAGGACTTTATTCTATACTTTTTCTACGACCATCACCGCCGCCACCGTTGCGGCTCTATTATACGCAATCATTTCGCCGGCAAATGTTACCGCCACCGCCGGTACCATGTCCGCGCCAGCCGTGCAGCATGGGTATCTTTATTATCTGCTCGACACAATCCCCGACGACGTCCTGGCCGCATTCATCCAACACAAGGTGCTCAGCGTGCTGCTCATTAGCATCATCACCGGCATTTGCATCCGTTACATCCCTGAGGATGATACCAAGCGCGTGGTGCTCAAATTTTTCCAGGGACTGCACGGCATCTTTCTGCATGTTACCAAATTCATCGTTCGAGCACTTCCCGTCGGTATGTTTGGGTTCATTTGTGTGAGCATTCAAGAATCACGAACTGGCATACAGCTAGTAGAAATGGGAAAATATTTCCTCGTCGTCGTTTCCGCCAATGTTCTGCAAGGCTTGGTCGTATTGCCACTCTGGCTACTGATAAAAGGCATTAACCCATTAAAGGCCTTTCGCGGAATGCTGCCAGCGCTATCTGTGGCATTTTTTTCCAAATCTTCCTCGGCGGCGCTTCCGGTTACCATAGAAATGGCGGAAAAAAATCTACACATCCACCGGCAAACTTCCCGCTTTGTGCTACCGCTATGCACGACCATTAACATGAATGGTTGCGCGGCATTTATTTTCACAACTGTCACATACCTCATGCAAAACCATGGGTTCCCCGTTAGTCCCGCATCCATGGTCCTTTGGGTTTTCATCGCCACCATTGCTGCCGTTGGAAACGCTGGCGTCCCCATGGGATGCTTCATGTTAAGCACCAGCTTGCTTTCTACCATGGGTGTGCCAACCCAACTCATGGGAATGATTTTACCATTCTATGGCATAGTTGACATGATAGAAACGGCACTAAACGTTTGGTCCGACTCCTGCGTCGCGACTGCGGTTGACGGACCCGAGTGCCTGCGTATCCGGAAATTTTCGCACGAAAAAAGCTGGCAAAGGTCCGGCATCAATGACCGCGCGTAGTACTTTGGCGGGGAGGAGTCGAAAAATCTTGCCATGTGATCAAAGGGTCATTTTTCATGGGGTTTTCATTATGGATGAGCAGGAACAGCCGCAGCCGGTGGTGGCACGCAAGAATGTCTTTGATTTAAGCTGGATGGACACCCGTGAGCTGTCGCGTTTTGTCACGGAAACGGGAAGAATCGTTCCACGGAAATATACCAAACTCTCCGCCAAGGAACAGCGTCGTGTCACGTGTCTCATCAAGCGCGCGCGCAACATGTTGCTCATGAAGTAGTACTTGTTTGTTATTCCACAACTTTTGCCCTAACCTGCCGCGTGGGGATTTGGCAAAGGTCCGATAAAAGTTTTTTCCGCGCATGTGTCGTTGTTTTTGGGATGTGTGCTGCGGTCGCGTGGGTTGGACACGAATCACTCTCCGCCGCGTCCTTGGAAGTGACCGGCAAAACTTTCATAAATAAGCCCTGTAACGTTTCCATCGACGGCGATGCACGATTCAACACCTCCCGGTCGCCCGGTGCGGCGATTTCAATGGGCGCCGGGGCATCGTGTGTCACCTTTGAAGGGACGGGAGGAATCACTCTATACGGGGAACCGGGCATTGAAATCACCGGAGAAGGCGAGACGTTCATCGTTTTTCGCACGCTGCCGAATTTTTGCGGCCTTAACGGGCAAGATGTTGGTACGGCAATTTTGGGTAACGACTTAACCACCGTGTGCTTCGAAAATGTCCAAGGCACCGTCAACGGAAACATCGCCGTGGGAAATCTGGTAGTAAATAGCGACGCGGATGTGGTCGTTTACGAGCAAAATCTCCCACAGGCACCTTTGGAAGCAAATGTGCAACCTGACGAATTGAGTAACAGTACCACCGCGGAAGGACCGCTGCCCGAAATTGTCGCAATAAATGATGAAAAAACTGTTTTAAATAACACCGAAACACCATTCTCACCTTTCGCGCATTTGCCCTTGATGAGAAATATTTTACTGCAAAGTGCTCCAGTGCATGACAATGCGATATATGTTGGAAAATTTAAGACCAGCCACTCCGGTTATGAAGGCGTTTTCCTCGCTTGCCAACACGCACTAAAAAATACACCAGCGTCCCTCACGGCGATTGCGGGTCACATTGGGCCTATCGGCCTCGCGAGACAAAATTGCTACGGGTTTTGTTTGGCGAATACGTCGGAAGATTTTGCATGGAATATGTATGGGCTTTCGAGTGAAAATCGCCATCAAACGTATCTGCGTAACCGCATTGTTTGCGCGGGATGTTTACAGGAATATTCCCTATGGCACATTCGCCGGAAAAATTACACCATAAGGCCGATTCTTGGTCTAGGCGCGGAATATCAAGTTGTATTTCGTACATTTTGGGATGTGAGCTCCGGAGAAGCGGTTGATGAAAATTCATCGCAAATGTTGGCAAATTTTTCACTGGCATTAAATATGGCCTGCAACTCCGGAAAAACCAATTTCACCGTAAGAACCGGGTTGTGGCGCCCCATTCACTCCGCCGTCGGACAGCGATCGTCAGATAAATTGCATCTCTATGACATGCGGTGCACGCAATGCTTTTTTCGCAATTTGAAGGGCGAGCTAACCCTCACAAAATCATCATTCGAAAGTGAGTTTCGTTGGGGCCTGACATTAATATGCAATTTTTAGCCAAAAGGCGCAAGTTTTGCGCTCCGTACGCGCCGAAAATTACAACCAGGGTTGACGAATCGCCCCTGTGTTTTTAAACTCCTATCTATGACGACCGCCGCCGTGGCCAGTACCACCTTGAGCCTAGTCGGCATACAGCTCTCAAGCCAGCCGGAAACTTCCAATAGGGCAGAGGTCGCGACGACCATTCTTGCGGTTGTAATTTCCGTGCCCGTTGCAATCGTCTCCGTACCCATCCGCTTATTAATGACGTTGGTTATTTTGGTGAAAAATCTCTGCCTACTTGCTTACGGTCGCGGCGGCGAAGTCCACCATTTATGGGAATGTTTCCTCAAAAACTCGCTTACCCTGCTTTTACTACCGCTCCGCATATTCACGCTTCTCTCGCCCAAGCATCGTGAGGTGGGGGATTTCCCCAACTATGTTAGTCTTCTCGGGTCAAACCTGGCAAATATTCCGGCCGAATTACAAAGCCCCAAAAGACTTCGCATCATTGACGAGGCCGCGAATCTTTACGCATACGTACGGGATCTTAAAGAAGGCGAACATCCAAAAACGTGGCCTACCATGGACGGCGCACTGTGCTATGAGGTAGAACACAATTTTACGCATGATAAAGCCGCGGAAGCCGGTATCATTGATCCAAATCCCTCTGATTCCCGTCCCATTCGACCCCTGATTATATCCATTTGGGGAAATGATTCGGCGTCTGATATCGTTGAATGTGCATACAATTTTTTCGGCGGAGTTCCGCAAAATTTTTATGCATTCAAAGATTTTGTCGCCAAAGTTCAGGCGAAAATTGCCGAAAAAAATGCCGCTCCAGGTACCAAATATAGATACGCCCCCATTGTCATTGGCCATTCCATGGGTGGGGCATATGCCTTGGCTGTCGCCGTCGAAGGAGGCATATCTTCCATCACTTTCAATCCAATGGGATGGGGTAGTGAATTGTACAAAAGAGTCAGAAAGGATGCCTTCACGAGGGCTAACACGGACCACGCCTCGTATCACATCAATTTATCCGTCAGTGGCTGTTGGGTGTCCGACCCGGGCGCACTCCTTTTTCAACGCGTCCCGGGAAAAACCATCCACATGCCAAACTGTACAAATTATAAAAGTAGTGCGGAAATTCACCGTTGCATTAGCGAGACATGGGAGAGCTTTCGCAAGAGCGCGGGACTGCCCGCAGCTGAATAACAACCGATTTGTTGTACAGATCGGCGGAACGGATTTGCCTCCATATCATACCAGCGCGCGAATAACCCAGTTAGATCTCGGGATGATTTTGTGTTCGGTCCCGCAAATTCAAGGAACGAATTTTTCAGGAGGCTTGATGCCTCATTTGCGAACTTAACGGATAAGGCTGCTATGATGCAACTGGCAATTCAGCCGGCGAGAAAAGTCGGATGAACTTAAAAAAATGTTTGAAAATTTCGTTGAGGCGCTTTGTTCGACGTAGTTTTTGTCGGGCTTGGCGCTGTATTGCGTGGTGTCTGCGCACTTTTTCGTAAAAATGCAAGTGTGCAAGGTTGAGGTCACCGTGATTTCGATTGCGTTATCCTTTGTGAAAACGATTTAGTTACCCGCGTTCGCAGGCGTGAAATCTGGTGGTTATTCCATTGCGCCGAGTGAATTGACCGGAGGAATTAGAAAGTGAAACCAATCAAAACCGCCATAAGTCCAACGCGCGAAAAAAATTACGCCGAATGGTACCAGCAGGTGATCCGCGCTGCAGACCTGGCGGAAAACAGCCCCGTGCGGGGGTGTATGGTTATAAAGCCTTGGGGGTACGCGATTTGGGAGCAGATGCAGGCCGCGTTGGATTCCATGATCAAGGAAACAGGGCATGTGAATGCCTATTTTCCCCTATTCATTCCAAAAAGCTTCTTCGAAAAAGAAGCCGCGCACGTGGAGGGCTTCGCAAAGGAATGCGCTGTGGTCACCCATTCCCGATTGGTCCCCGACGGAAAAGGCGGATTAAAACCGGCTTCACCGTTGGAAGAGGCACTCATCGTCCGGCCGACTTCGGAAACCATCATTGGCGAGTCTTTTTCGCGCTGGATTCAATCCTACCGCGATTTACCACTACTCATTAACCAGTGGGCAAATGTAGTCCGCTGGGAGATGCGCACCCGGCTTTTTCTGCGTACCAGTGAATTCCTCTGGCAGGAGGGTCACACGGCACACGCGTCGCAGGAGGAAGCCGAGGAAGAGGCAATGCGCATGCTAGATGTTTACCGGGTATTCGCCGAAGAACACATGGCCATGCCGGTTATTTGTGGTAAAAAACCCGAAAGTGAACGCTTCCCCGGGGCCGTTGAAACCTTGGCCATTGAGGCCATGATGCAGGATGGAAAGGCTTTACAGGCCGGAACCTCCCATTTTTTGGGGCAGAATTTCGCCCGGGCGTGCAATATTCAGTTTACCGATCCGGATGGCAAATCAACTCACGCCTGGACAACATCTTGGGGAGTAAGCACGCGGCTTATGGGCGGGCTCATCATGGTTCATTCCGACGACAATGGACTGATGTTGCCGCCCCGGTTGGCACCGCAGCAAATTGTCATTCTTCCTGTTTTACATAATACGGAGGAAATGCAGGCGATATTGGATTATTGCGAAACCCTTCGCTGCCGGTTGTGCGAGAAAACATTTAATGGGCAAGCCCTCCGCGTTTTTGTGGATATTCGTGATCGGCGCGGGGGTGAAAAATCATGGGAATGGATCAAAAAGGGCGTCCCCATCCGCGTGGAAGCGGGTACGCGCGAACTTCAAAGCGGGCACGTGTCAATTGCTCGTAGGGACACCGGCCAAAAGAGTTTGCAGCAAATTGACGAATTTGTCGAAAAAGCCGAGGCGCTGTTAATCGATATTCAGGAGTCGTTATTTCAACGGGCAACGGAATTTAGGATGCAAAAAAGCAAGCGCATTAAAAGCCATGCGGAATTCGAGGAATTTTTCCGTGGTGAAGGAGGCGGATTTGCCGAGACATTCTTTGCATTCGATGGCGAAACGGAGGAAAAAATCCGTTCCATGGGCATCACAGCGCGCTGCATGCCGCTTGCGACAGAATCCCAAACGGGTCCGTGCTTTGTCCATCCGGATCGCCCCGGGCGGCTCGTCATTTGGGCGAAGTCTTATTAGTCCGGCCGGATTGTCTCGGTGGTGCCGTTTGATGTGCGGCGAGCACTAGCACGAGTTGCTCGATGGCCCGTGATTCCGAGGCGCCTGATACAATAAGTTGACAAGAAGTTCCTGCTTTTGCTGCTAATGCGAGCAAATTTAGGAGATTATTTACATTTGCCAACTTTCCATAGTGATGAATGGTTATTTCGGTGTCGATTAGATTTCGGCTTAATTTTCGAAGCATAAATGCTGTGGCATGGTCGATGTCCTTGGCCAATGTGATGTTGGTTATTATCATAAATACACGATATGCATTCGCGCGATAATACTCAAGAAAAAACGGCACAACTTATATAAAACCATAAAAATAAAACATGAATGCATTGCTTGTGAAAGTAATTTCTATAATATTTTCTTGCTTAGATTCCGCAAAATACGATTTATGGAATTTTGGAAAAAATTTTCCCAATGTCAATAACCGACCTCCTTGCAGTTAGTTTTTGATCATTTAATTCCGGATGAACTGCTGGTGTCGAAACCACAATTTTGACCTCCCCCAAAGATTCAATGGAGAATTCGAGGACGAGGACTGGGTACGGAAATTTCGTTTTTCTTTTCTGAGATTGATTTCATGAAAACCCATTCTACGAGATAAAGCAAAATGTTCGAGCGATACTCCGTGGAGATCCCATCAAGTGATGAGGATTGGATGAAGTTGGCCTACAACGCCGCTCTAGATGCCTTTGACGCGGGCGAGGTTCCCGTAGGTGCCGTCATTATCCGAGAAAGCCAGCTCCTGGCGGTAACCCGCAATGGCACCATCGAAAACGGCAGCGTGCTCGGCCATTGCGAACTCGCCGCCCTGCACCGGGCTGCGGCAATTATCGGCGACTGGCGGCTCAACGACTGCACCCTCTATGCAACCAAGGAACCCTGTCCCATGTGCAGCGGGGCCTGCGTGATGTCGCGCATCGGCCGCGTTGTTTTTGCCGTAGGAGACGCCAAAATGGGATGCCTGGGCGGTTGTGGATGTGATTTTTCCAAGCACAGCGGATTTAATCATTTTTTCCCTTGCACGTCCGGAGTTTTGGAAGCGCCGTGCCGCGAACTTTTACAAAAATTTTTCCAAATGCGCCGTTCCGAGGAAAATCCGCCAGGACACCGAAAAAATCCCAAACTTAATAGTTATGGCGTGTAGTTTACAATTCCATCGCAAATGGCAGATGCAATCGCCTGGCGATGGTCCGCCATGGCAATTAACGCGCCGTCCGTTTGATTTGTGATGAACCCACATTCCACGAGAACCGCTGGGCAATGGACGTTTTCGAGCACGTAAAATCTTCCCCGGCGTACCCCTCGGTCTCGGACGCCCTTTAGCCGAATTAGCTTTCCCTCGATGCTATGGGCAAGCAGCAGGTTACAGTCATCGAATTTGTTATTTTGGCAAAAAATGTTGTCCTGTGCCCGTAACGGCGAGGATAACCGTGCGGTGGCCGTTGTTCCTTGCTGTGGTACAATATAGGTTTCGATGCCATGGGCGGTCGGGTTTTCGGAGGCGTTAAAATGGATACTTACGAAAAGATCGGCTTTTCCGCAGTTGGCGATGGAAGAGCGTTTTTCCAATGGGACAAAACGGTCCCCGTCCCGGGTCATGAGCACTTTAAAGCCCTTGTCCCGCAGCAATTTGTACAGACGTTGGGCCACGTCCAGGTTGAGTGATTTTTCCGATAAATTGAATGCGGCGGAGTGGGCGCCCGAATCCCTGCCGCCGTGCCCCGCATCAATGCAGATGCACCTGACCGCGGGAACTTTGCGCCCACTAATCAACGGTTCCAGGACATATTTCCAATCATTCAGTGGAATGGTTAGACCACCCAGGGAACGTTCCGCCGCACCCTGGCCGTAGACGCAGACGCCATTTACGACATAACTCGATTTGTCCAAAAAACATGCAATGGAGCAATTGGGGCCAGTTAGGGTTGCACTTTTTTCGCCATCTTCCCGAATCGTCATGCCTTGGCGCTCGGCGATGGTACGCAGTGCAATGCGTTCAACCTGGCGAGAGGCTGCGGCGGCGTTTAAAAAAACGGATAGGGCGCCAGCGACCAACGCAAATCTCGTCAACCTCATTGAATTATCCTAAAAACGGATCACGCGACCACAAGGTGTAAAATTTTGTTCATACGGTTAGAAGTTCCTGCTCCTTTTTTTGCAATAGTTTATCAATTTCGCCGATGGCGTCGTCGGTCAATTTTTGCACATCTTTTTCGTAACGCTTGAGGTCGTCCTCCGATATTTCGCTCGTTTTTTGCTGTTTTTTGAAAACTTCGTTTGTCTCCTTGCGGATGTTACGGATACTGACTCGACCCATTTCCGCAATCGCCGCTGCCCGCTTGATCATTTCCTTCCTCCGCTCCATACTCATTTCCGGGATTGTGCATCGCACGCGTGAGGAATCCACTACCGGCGTAAACCCGAGATTGGCAACGAGTAATGCCTTTTCAATCGCCTTGGTGGTCCCGTTGTCCCAGGGATGGATTGAAATGGTCCGCGCATCGGGCGTGGTTATGGCGGCAATGTCTTTGAGGCGACTGCTGGAGCCGTATACGTCAACCGACACCATCTCCACCATGGCCGCCGAAGCCTTTCCCGCGTGGATGGTGGCAAACTCGCTTGTGGTAAATTGCACCGCCTTTTGCATCCTGCATTTGACTTCCTGAATCGCTTTTTCCTGAACCATAACCCTCCTCTTGCGTATTGCGCGAATGATAATTCCGGCTGATTTTCGCGGAAAATACATCATGCGGCAACGAAAAGACAACGGTGGATTGCGCCATTTTTCGCACAAGCAAAAAGCTTCCCATGCCACCGCTTGTCGGCTGGAACGAATCCCCTGCACATTTATTTTTGTCGCATAAAGGTCACAAGCGTATGCGTTTAGTTATCGTCGCTGGCAAAATCAAAAAAATGCCGAGGAACCTCTCCCGCAATAAAACGGAGCCGCAATTGGGTTTGTGGGGGCAATTTCAGCGTTGGCCGTCAAATCCAACAGCCGCGGGAGCCACCGGCGATGGGGACCCGAGAGAACCAGGTCCTTTAAATCGGCTATGGGTACCCATTTCACGGAACCGCGGGAAAGGTCGATGGATTCGCAAAATGCTCTTCCGGCTATGACAAAACGCTCCTCGTAGCAACAATTTCCAATACTGCGGCGGCCGGTGAAGCAGGATGGTGCGCCCAATATATTTTTCGAAAGTAATTGGGGAAATTCGTAAATGGCGCGCAAGCGCTTTAATCGGGAGGTCTGGAGTAAAATTTTTCCGTCGTGCACCGACAGCAGGCGATAAATAACCTCACTTTTGCGGAGAGGCCGGGCAAAGGCGGGGACGGTATCCATGGGCAATTTTTGCAGGTGTGTCTGGCAGAGGCCTTTCAGCGGGCAGCCTTCGCAAGATCCTCCGCGTGGGGTGCAAATTGTTGCTCCGAAATCCATCAAGGCTTCGTTAAGAAGCGCACACCGTCCGGGCTCGATGAGGGCGTCCGCGTAATTTTGCAAATGAGCGGCGGCGGCGATTTTGTTTTTAAAAATTTCGCGGCAGCCAATGAGCCGGGCCAATACGCGGATGATGTTTCCGTCCAAGGCGATGGCGTCAAAATTTTGACCGATGGCGCCGATGGCCACGGAGGTGTAGGGTCCAACGCCGGGCATTGCCTGCCATTCTTTGGGTGTTCGCGGGGGTACAGCCATTTGGTCCAGGATTTGACAGAGCCGGTGCAAATTTCGCGCGCGACTGTAGTAACCAAGTCCCTCCCAGTATTTTAGGATTTCATTGACCTCGGCATTTGCCACGTGTGCCACCGTTGGAAACCGTTGAATCCACCGGTGAAAATAGGGAATGACCGTTTGGACCTGCGTTTGCTGCAGCATGAATTCGGAGACAATGGTGCCGTAGAGGGAACGGCTAACGCGCCAGGGCAGGCGCCGCATATGCCGAGTCCCCCATGAAAGCAAGATAGGAGAAATGTCAGCGGCGGGAAAAAATTCCGTGCCCAAACAACACATTAATTTTCCTATTATGAAACGCGAATATGTTTTTTGAGCCAGCCTTCAATTAGTTATTTCCATTCATTTATGTTAACTAAAACTACGCAGCAACAAAATGCCCCAAATCACACCACACAAGTAATCAACTGCATTTGCGACCTTTTTTTGCTCGTCATTAAGGCTTTTCGCTAACGATACGAATGTTTTGTTTGCCGTGTTGAAGTAGTTATAAGCATTCACCAAGATGGCAGTGGATGAACCGGATAAGTTAGATGCTATTTCCGAACGAGTATGAGGCCTGGGATAGCAACTAAATATTATGCCAGGGTACTCATCGTTAAAGTTCGGAATATAGAGTTCGCGCACCATAAGTATACAACGAAGGCCCATTATTAAATATGATGTTTTCGCAGATCGAGTATTCATAATTTTATTTTCCTAATGTTTTTGTTTTACATTTAGATAACTGGTTTCATCGAACCGTTCAGAAATTATTCGACTATGACATAGTGCTTTAAGTATCTTCTGGCTGCTTTTTCAAGAAAATCTTCAATAGGGCTCTTCCAAATTATCCGCGAAGGCCTGGTACGGACGCGGGAACGCTTCAATGGCAAGCAACGCCGATTTGTGCGAGAAAATTTTCGTCGTGGGAAACCCACCAGAAGGGCTCCAGGGAATTTTTTCAACACGTCGACCGCGTGGGCGAGGGTTTCCCGGTCGATATTTGCATAGGTTTGGGATAGGTGGCCTATTTTGGAAGGAGCAATGACCTCCCATTTTCCCCACCGGTGTACCGCCGAATTTTCAAGAATGGCGCGGATGAGTGAGGTTTTGCCGCTGCCATTAGTGCCGCAAATGGCAACCCGCTCGCCATGGTGGACCGTCAGTTGTACGCCAGACAAAACGGCCGCGGTTTCACCACCGCAGGAAACAACTCCATCGCGGATGGTAACCACGCGCCCGCCATGATTTTCGCCGCCGTCGATGTAAAACGTTGGAATAATCGACAATTCCGGCGATAATCGGCATAATTTCCGTGAAGAACGCGGACTTCACCGTCTTCCAGATGCCACAACGTGCGCGCGCACTGATCAACAACAACCCAACCGCCCATGATTTCCAAAAATCGGAAGGAACGATTTTCATAAATAATTGTCGTCTTAGGCACGCATAGGAAAGCGCGGCACGAAAAATTCTCCGCCCAAGCGGGAAAATTTTCGTTCAATAAAAGGTTCAAGGTCAAGCCAAATCGACGGTTTTCATAGGAGGCAGTTTTCTCCGATCCATGACCATGGAATTCCAAATTCATCTGAGACCTTTTGCGCAAGGGCCCGGACTCCAAAGACCTCCGTGGCATAGTGGCCGCAAACGTAGGCATTTAATTTTCGCTCGCACACGAAATCAAAAAAATGTCGAGGGACCTCTCCGGTGATCACGCAGTCGAAGGAAATGTTCTCCAGAGTCGCAATGGTTCCACCGCCGCCGCCGGAGCAGACGAGCATGCGGTCGACATTTTCGCCGCCGAATTCGAGGGCAATTGTTTGCGGAAACATGGCTTCCAAAACGCCCCTAAGCGCTTCCCGGGTGCCATTGAATTTCCCGACGGGCATGGTGAAGTCGTGGTCGCAGGAAATGTGATGGATGGGCAATATTCCCAACTCGCGCATGATCAGCGCGTTATTGCCGATTTCCGGGTGGCAATCCAGCGGCAGGTGGGC
>JAIRLM010000047.1 GCA_031259325.1 Puniceicoccales bacterium | reverse complement strand
CGGTAGATCCGAGCAAGTTGGATATCCAGACATTTACGCGGGAAGAAGCGGAGCAATTGACCCAACAATGGATAGCTGAGATTGAGCGCCTGGAACGTGGTATATTCGAAATTCCATTGGAAAATTTTTGGGCCGTGTTATACGTGTTACGCCAACACTCCGAATTACATGCCCTAATGGCGGAGTTATGCCGCGCAGCAAAAAAGAACGTCGAAGAAACATGCACAAATTGCGGACCTGGGAGGTATTTGGACCGAGGAAAACCGATCAAGTTTCCGGGGCGATACTTACCGGAAGCGGAGTTGCGTGAAATGCTGGCAAGAATGGAGCAAATGCGCGATAGTGGGCAAAAAGCGATTATAACACAGGAGGGAAAATGGCGTCTTTATGATATGCTTTCCTGTTATGGCGAAGGAGTGTGTCAATTATTTCAATCGGTTGTAGAAAGTGGAATAGAGCATAATGAAGAACTAATGACTCGCTATGGAGTTTCCATAAAAAGGGGATATGGGCCACAGAATTTATTCCTCACGCCGGCACAAATAGAGATGCTTTCTAAGGCCCACGCCGATTCCCGCCTTCAAACCCCCGACAAATAGCCGCTTTGATGCCGTGGCTGAACAAAGCCACTTGTCCCGGGTTGTTCAACCCGGGGAAACTACGGCGAGTCCTAGTTGCGTGGCAGGATGATACGACCCAGTGGTTGGATGGTAATTTCCTCGGTGAGTTCCTGATGCGAAAGCACGGGGAGGTCGTAGAGATCCAATTCGATGAGCTTGCGCACGTAGCGGCGGATATCCATGGATGTGAGCAGAACCGGCTTGCGTTCCAATTTGGACAGGTCGCCCACTTCCTGCTTGATGCCCCGCAGGATGCGCTTGGCCATATCCGGTTCCAATGCCAGGTAACTGCCCGCAGAGGTTTGGCGGATGGCCTTGCGGACCACATCTTCAATGGATGGATCAAGCAGATAGGCGGCGAGAATGTTTTGCCCGCCGCTGAATTTGTAACTGATGTAGCGTTTAAGATTGGTGCGCACATAATCGGCCAGGAGAACCGGTTCTTTTTCTTTCTGCCCCCAGTCGATAAGGGATTGGAGGATGGCCTTGAGGTTGCGAATGGAAATTTCCTCCTGCACCAGGCGTTGCAGAACTTCCGTGATTTTTTGTGCCGGAAGAATGCGCATGACCTCGCGGACGATTTCCGGGGAGCTTTTTTCGAACTGCTCGGTGAGGAAGCGGGTCTCCTGCAGGCCGAGGAAATCCCCCGCATAGCGCTTCAAAACGAAGGATAGGTGATAGGTGAAAATTTCCGGCGTGCGCAGGAATTTGATTCCGGCCTTTTCCAGACGAGGGATGTGTTTTTCGTCCACCCACAGGGCCAACAAGTTGGGCAGGAACGGTTTTTCCTCCTGGTAGGGGACATTGAGAATATCCAAGTTTTCCTTGGTTTCGCGTACGATGACCGAATGGGCGACGATCTTTCCCTGGGAAATGGGAACTTCTTGGAGGAGAATTTGATAACTTCCCGTGGCCAAATGATCGTTGAATCGTAGATGAATTCCCGGGAATGGTACGCCCAAATCGTGGTATAGCGCCCGGCGCACTTGCATCAGCTGCTCGTTCAATGTTTCCGCCTCGATGGAGGATTCGATGGAGGTGGCCACGTCCAGCATGAGCGGGACAGTGACGGAGAACGGCTCCTCCTTCTCCTCGGTAATTTCCAGACCCGCCGGCTCCGCGTCGCCCTTCACGCCCGGCTTGGCTTTGCCCTTCTTCTTGCCCTTCGCCGACTTTCCTTGGCTGACGCGGAAGAATGTGCGCCCGGCCACGAGGATGCACCCGCCGAGGATCAGGAATGGCACCTTTGGAAACCCTGGAATGGCCATAAATAACGCGGCCATGCCACCGGCGATCATCATGGCCTTCGGTTGGCCAATGACTTGCTTGAAAATTTCTGAACCAAGGGGCGTTTTATCCTCGGAGGCCACGCGGGTGACGATGATTCCCGAGGTGATGGAAATAATTAGTGCGGGTATCTGGGAAACCAATCCGTCACCGATGGTTAGAATGGAATAAACCTTAACGGCCTTGTCCATGGTCATACCTTTTTGGCTCACACCAATGATGAGTCCGGCGATGATGTTGATGGCCGTGATAATCAAACTGGCGATGGCGTCACCTTTGACAAACTTCATAGCACCGTCCATGGCGCCGTAGAGCTGATTTTCTTTTTCCAGGTTGCTCCGCCGCTTCTTGCCCTCGTCGGCATCGATGGTCCCCGCGCGCATGTCGGCGTCGATGCTCATCTGTTTGCCGGGCATGGCGTCCAGGGTGAATCGGGCGGCCACCTCGGCCACACGCTCCGAACCCTTGGTAATCACGATAAATTGCACGATGAGAATGATTAAGAATATCACCGCACCCACGACGAAGTTCCCCGCAACGACAAAGTTTCCGAAGGTGTCGATGATCTTTCCCGCGTTGGCATGGATGAGAATCATGCGCGTGGTGCTGATACTTAAGGACAATCGGAACAACGTGGTGAACAGCAGCAAGCTGGGAAATGTGGAAAAGGCCAGAATGCCCGGGATATACAGGGCCATCATCATCATAACCACGGAAATGGTCAAATTGATGGCGATGAGCACATCCACCACACTTTCCGTGATGGGCATGATCATCAACGAGATGATCATGATCACAAATCCCGCCAAAAAAATGTCACTAAAGCGGCTGAGGCGAAGAACGCCGCCCTCAATTCTATCGGCTAAGCTCACGATTTATTTCCTTTCTCGCTATGAATCTTAAAAATTTTTTCCAAAGTCCTTCTTCCGGCGGACGCACCTTTACGCTGACGACCCGCTCCACGCCATCCACAACCAATGGCGCAATATGTTGACCTATGACCGCCGGACGCGGCTGGCCATGGGTCCTTATCCGCTCCAACTCTAAAAAACGCCGCAATTCCGCCCGCGCCTCCCGGTCCCGGCGCATGTGCCAGAAAATATTTCCCCGCAGCAAGTGAAACCCGCTGAGCTCCTGTAGGTTGAGCGCATCCGTGGAAATTTTGTCCATTTCATGGAGGGCCATGGCATAGCTACCATCCTCGGCCAGACAATAGGCATAGGTGAGCAGCATGATGTCCGTGGGATCCGACATTTCGCAGAGCGTGTGGTAGATTACCCGCGCCGGGTCATGCTTGCCGTATTGCAGGTAAAGATAGCCAAGCAGCTCCAAAAAATCTTTGTCTTCGTCTTTCACGCGTCCCTACCCCATTAAAATCATCAGCCGATACTGTTCAAGTAATTCATTTCGTCCGGTTTCTTCTGCCAGATGGGCTTCCAGGAGATCGAAAATAGGCTCCATCTCACCGGATAGCCGCCGACCTTTCCGATCGCGGGCTCGACTGAAATAATCCCGCAATTCTCGCAGGTGTCGGCGGAAGTGCACGGGAATCAACAGTTGCCGATTCTTAACCTTAGGCCGCAGTGCGTCAAGGAGGATTGACTCGAATGTCTTTAAATTGATGATGTCCTGCAGCCGTTCCTCGATGCGCCCTTCGCTGGGACCGATTTCAACGGATTCCGGCAGTGTGGGAATTTTTTTCTGGTTTTTGTTCGTGGTAATCCGCGTTAGCCCCACATCAAAAGCATAGGTCTTTGGATCAACTGGCCTTAGCGGGGGCGGCCGCTTTGCTTGTTGCGACTTGGCGCCGGATTGCTGCGAGGATGCGTCCACGATTTTTTCACAACTGTATCAGCCGAAGTAGCAGCTGCAAGACCTGATTGAATGCATTAATAATGGCCGCCGCATAGCAATCATTCGCAGGCAAAACGGCTAAAAACCCAACTCGACCCTTATCGTCGGCGATGAAATGCAGGGGAACTTTTCCTGTTAACCGGGACGGATCGCAGGACTGCAGCGTTCGCAATACCTCCTTGGCAGTTAGCCGCGGCCGATCGGAAAACAAATACATGTAAATGCTGTCCTTCTCGGAAACATCGATGACGAGCTCACCGACGTTCTCAAATTCCACCACTGCCACGTTATTTTCGCCCAAAGTGGGTTCCGGAACGCCAACGCTTGCACAAAACTTTTGAACCTCTTCCCAAACGATCACGGTAGACGCCCCCTATTCTTGCACCTCTTCGACCATCGCGTCCTCCTGTTCGATGTACCGGTCCAATAATCCTTGGATGGAGTTAATCACGTACTCTCGCACCTCCTCCGAGCGATAGGTTTTGAGGGAAACCTCCCGCGCCAACTCAGCCAGGCGAGTAAGAATGAAAATTCGCGCTTCCAAATCATCCGCCGGCACCTCGAAGAGGTTCAATAACCCTTCGATCTGCGCGATGCTCACCACTGAACTTTGGAGAATTTTTAAAAATTCCTGCGTGATGCTCAGCCGCTGTTCCATCGTAAGCGCCATGGGATCGAACTCTATGCGCGGAAACGTCACTTGTCCATCGCTAAATGCTGGCGGCTATTAAAGGCACGGAAACCCGTGACACGGGTTCCGGCCGCGATTTTCCACGAGATCCTGTTGGTGCTTCCCCAACAATCATTGGCATCGCTCCTGTATTTGCTGCATTATCGCGAGGATTTTATTTCCATAGTCCCTATCCGCCGCCCATTGCCCGGAAAGCTTGCCGACCTTCCGCGCAGAGCCCAGTCGTACCAATTTTCGGCGATTGTCTACGCACGGCCGGTTTGTTCGCCGCTTCGAGGCGTAGGCCTTCAAGTGTTGCACATGCGCGCGAATTCCGTCATTCATTGTTGGAAAATAGCTCCCGCGCGCCCCTCCCCCCACGGCGCCAAATCCACAAAAATTATTTTGTTCCGGCCGTACGTCGTTGCCAAATTTGAGGAACCCCGTTTCAAGGCACATTTGGGAAAAAGCAACCGTTAACCGCACACCTTCAGCTCGGCATTCAATATCATAAAGTTGCACAATTCGCTTGGCATAATTTCTTTTTATGTTTGGATTGTTATCAACGAGGAACTCAACGAGTTTTTCCGCTGGAACCCGGTCCATTCCCATGATGTTTTCGTTGATGCGAGCGGCTTCGACGTGGGCCATGAGTCCGACGCACAGAATGACGTTTAGAACAAGGCAACGGAAATACACCAGGTTAGGCTCGTTGGTGGACTTTTTCGTGTCAATCGACAAATTCGTTGTTGTTGGCCCGGACTTTTTAAATTACCCGGACGAAAATTGGAATGTTGTTGGGCGATAACTCAAGTCTCGTAATAGTCGAAGAGGATGCCACATGTTCCTACGGAGGAAAATTTTAACTTTCTATGCATTACTTGCCTTGGCATATATTTATCTGCAAGGCGGCCTTTTCTGGCGGCAAGTTGTTCAACACGGGAAGTTTCTCGAAAAGGAGCAGCGGCAAAGCCACCGGCGCATCATCGTTTCCGCGCCCCGGGGAAATATTTACGACCGCAATGGCCAGCTTCTGGCGGGGAATAAATCGCAATTCTCCCTGGTGGCTTACCTGTCCGGGTTGCAGGGACAATTTTTGACCGAATACCGGCAACGCGTTCGAAATTTGCGGAAAAATAATCTCCCCGTGGTCGTACGGGAAGAGCGTTCCCAGGCGCGCTTTGCCGTTCTCCGCCGGCTTTTGGAGCCCGTCGAAAAACGGATTAATCACCCAATTCCGTTAGACCGCAAAGCCTTAGACCGACACCAGGCGCAAAAAATTCTCTTGCCCATGGTTCTCGTGGAAAATCTTTCCGCGGAGGAACTGGCGAAAATCATTGAATTCTTGCCTGCGGATGGGCCGTTGCAGGTGGAAACGGGAACGGTGCGCTTTTATCCCAATGGATCTGCCGCTGCGCATGTAATCGGCTACGCATCACCGACAACGGACATAAAAGTCGATGACCTGGTGGGGAAAAATTTTAAAACCTTCTCCGGACGGGGTATAGTCGGGCGCGCCGGTGTTGAAGCCTCCATGGAGGAAACCCTGCGCGGGGTCAATGGCGGAAGCATTTGGATCGTCGACCCGGCGGGCCGGCAAACGCAGCGGGTTTTCTCCCAAGACGTGACCCGGGGCGGAGACATAACCTTGAGCATCGACATGAACATGCAAAAGATTGCCGAGGAAGCACTTTCCGGGGAAGTTGGTTGCGCAATTTTGTCAGATGTGCAAACGGGGGAAATCCTCGCCATGGCCAGTGAGCCGTCTTTCAACCTCAACGACCTCACCCCGCGCATTCCAAGCGAGGTCTACCAGGCCATTACCGACCGAGGCGCGTGGCTTGACCAGTGCATTCAAGGGCTTTATCCGCCCGGGTCAATTTTTAAGCTCGTGTCCGCCGCCGTCCTCCTACGCCATAACGTGGTAAATCGGCAAACGGAGCATGTTTGCGACGGGTACACGTCCGTGGGGAATCGGATTATTCGCTGCAACAACCACTACGAACGGGGGCGTTTGCCATTTGTTTTAGCCCTCGCCAAAAGCTGCAACAGCATGCCCGTTGACCTCATCCTTGAACACATTCCGCTACAAACCTTTCTCCAGGAAATCCGTGACTTTGGCTTCGGTGAGCGCACGGGCATCGAATTGCCCTACGAAACGCGCCGGTCGCTGGTCCCGACACCGGAATGGAAAAAGGTGCACGGTTATAGCCGTTGGGTGGATGGGGACACGGCAAATTTGGCCATTGGCCAGGGGTATCTCCTCGTGACCCCGCTCCAAATCAACATGTTCACCGCATCCCTGGCCGGCCGCCGCTCCCGCACCGCCCCAACCATTTTCCGAAGGGAGAATGGGTACATTTTACATCAAAATGTACCGCTGGAGCTCGACGATGAAGCCTATGAAACCTTTTTAGATGGCATGCGCGGATGCGTGGAATATGGCTCCGGCCGCCGCTGCAAAGTCGATGGGCTTTCCGTCGCCGCAAAAACGGGAACGGCACAAATTCGTCAGAATGGGAAAAACAGCCATCTTGCCTGGATTACCGCATTTGCGCCGGCAGGGCACGGAGAGATACCGAAGGTGGCGGTCACAGTCATGCTCTGTGAGCCATTTGACGGCAAGGAGTACGGTGGCGGTCGGGAGGCGGCGCCGGTGGCTCAAAAAATATTGCAAAGTTACTTCAAGCGCACCCTCTAATGTCCTCAAATGGATGCGGATTTTAATACCAGTGACATTTTCCAAGTTCGCTTGCAGAAATTGGCAAATTTGCGGGCGGCGGGGATTGATCCCTACCGACAGGATTTTGCGCAAACGCACACAAGCGCGCAGGTGCGCGGAATTTTGGGCGATGGGACCGAATGCGATGTACAGGTTTCCGTCGCCGGACGTATTTTGTCATTCCGCCTCATGGGAAAAGCCGCGTTCCTGGTCCTCCTCGACCGCGCGGGGACAATTCAGTGCTATGTAAAAAAAGACGAGCTGGGCGATGGGGCCTATGAGCGTTTTAAGACCTTTGACGTGGGCGACATCGTCGGCGTTTGCGGGACGCCTTTCCGTACGAGCACGGGGGAACCGACCGTCCGCGCCCGGGAGATAACCATTCTTTCCAAATCCCTGCGCGCCCTTCCGGAAAAATTCCACGGCCTAGCAAACAGCGAGCAAATTTACCGGCAGCGGTACCTGGATTTGATCACAAATTCCAAATCCCGCGAGCGTGCGTTTTTGCGCTGTAAAATTCTGCGGGGCATTCGCGAATTTCTTTGGGAACGTGATTTCGTCGAAGTTGAAACGCCCATGCTGCAAAATGTGGCCGGTGGAGCGGCGGCTCGGCCATTCATTACCCACATGAATGCTTTGGACCATGACTTTTTCCTGCGCATTTCCCTGGAATTATACCTAAAGCGCATGCTGGTTGGCGGATTTGACCGGGTTTTTGAAATGGGCCGCGTGTTTCGCAACGAAGGGCTCTCCCGCCGGCACAACCCGGAATTCACCATGCTCGAACTTTACCAGGCCTACACGGACCACCGGGGCATGATGGCGATCGTTTACGACCTCTTCCAATACCTGTGCGCGGAGGTCCTGGGAACCACGTCCTTTCCGCAGGCTAACGGAGAAGTGGTGGAACTCGGCGGCCCATGGCGGGAGGCAACATATCGGGACCTCATCATCGAGGCCACAAAGGAGCCCCATTGGTTCGATTTGAGCAAGTCGCAGAAACTGGAAAAATGCCGCGAATTCGGCATCGAGGTGAATCCGGAACTGGAAGATTTCGCCGTAGACAATGACGTTTTTGAAAAAATGGTGGAGTGCAACCTCATTCAACCAACTTTTGTGACCCATTTGCCCAAAGAGCTATGTCCATTAGCCAAGCTGAACCAAAAGGATCCTGGCTTGCTGGACGTGTTTGAGCTCTGCATCAACGGCCAGGAAATTGCCCCGGCCTATTCGGAACAAAACGACCCCATCGTCCAACGGCAAATGTTCGAAGCACAGGTCGGCGAGGATATTCAATCCCTGGATAATGACTTTCTTACCGCATTGGAGTACGGCATGCCCCCCGCCGGCGGCATGGGCATCGGCATTGACCGCCTGATTATTCTTCTCACGGGTGCCTCCAATATCCGCGACACCATCCTCTATCCCTCACTCAAGCCGCAGGAGTAAAAGCAACGAAGGGGATGATAAATAGACAATTCATTCTGGCGTTGAATAAAAAATTTATGATTTCACACCAATTTAAATGGCGTGTTGGATATTTTTGTAAATTTCCACAACTTAGAAAAAATATTACTTGACAAACACGGTTTTTTGCTGAAACTCCCCACCAGGCAGGCGGTTTCTTCCCTGCGCGAAACGCTGGAAAGGCAAAAGGCTGAAAAACGTGCTCCCGATCTCGTTGTTGAACCGGCGACTTTGACCCAATCGGAACCTCCATCTACTCCAATGCTAAGGAGGGGCATGGCTGATAGGTTGGCGATCGCTGGGGGTACGACTGGCGGTGGTGCCATGTGGGGGCTGGGATTGGTGCGTGCGCTGCAGGTCCGTTTGGCGCCGCCGCCGGCGCAGGCGTTGGTGCCCCTGCGGGCGCGGTTGTTGGCCTTGTATCTATAGTGGTGGATTAAGCGTGGGGTGATAAATTTATGAGCAGTTTAAGTATAAATAAAGCGGTACCTCATAATTCTGGTGACGGCACTGGCGTTGAGAGAATTTCCCAGGAGGGTGTTCAAACTAAACCGGGGGTTACTCAGGTTTCGCTGAGTTTTCGCGAACGCTACCAGCAGTGGCAGCAGGAGCTTGAGCACAAAGGCGTGGATTGTCCGAGTCGTGATGATATATTGGAATTTTTAAACTCAGGTGTTCCCGTCGTTGGCCCGGATGGGAAGCTGTGTCACAGAGGAGATGAAGGACTTTCTGCAGAAGAAAAGGAAGCTCATGTTCGCATAGACGTGTTGGCGGCCATTCATCGTGAGCATGCTGATGAAATTGAAGCTAGAATGATCGAGTTGAGGCGGGCCGGGCATTCATATGTGGAAATTCTCGATGAACTTAGGCAATCATACGGCGCACGTGTCGCCGAAAAGCCGGAAGATGCGGTTCCGGATCAAGATGCAGTGCAGACGGTTGAAGTTATTCCGCCAGTACGGGCGGCTGAGGTTGCTCCACCGGCACGGCCAGGGTTTTGGCGTGGTACCCGTGGACAGATGGCTACCCTCGGCGCGGCTGCGGTTGCCTCAATTGGAGGAATGGCCATTTTGGGGCCATTTGGCATATTCGTAGGTTTCGCTTTTTTGCCGTTATCCGTGTTTTTATTCCAGCGCGAACGTGATGGGTAAGTTTTAAAAATAAGGGGAATGCAGCAAAGTTTTGGCAATACCCGCGCATGGAAAACTCCTCTTGGGGGCTCCTCATCGGCATGCCCTCCGCCGGCGGCATGGGCATCGGCATAGATGTTTCGTCCCTTTTTCTCCTGGAATTAAATTGAGCGATTTAGGAAAGGCGGATTTATGGGATGTGTTTTACGTGGAAGCGCCAAGACGACGCACCGAATTCGAAAAGAAATACACGACTCTAAAGAGAGCATCGCGCCCTCGCTGCACGCTATGTGTTTGGTCCCGCAAACTCAAGGAGCGGAGTTCGCAAAGGAGCTGGCGAGGCTCCTAAGAGATCCGCTCCTTGAGTTTGAGGGATTAAACATCTAGTGTGAGTTTTTTGCCACTCCTATATTCGCGGACATGGCAACTGATTGTTTCATCGTCCAGGAGCAGCGCTTCTGCAATGTCCCGATAGGACCATCCGGCGTCGGCCATTAAAACAGGCTTGATGCGGTCGGCGACCCGACGATTTTTTTCGCCGTGATGCATTTTGCGCAAATCCTTCCGTTCTTCCGCTGTCAGAAACTTTGCATGCATGTGTGTAATCTTTTTCCCATAAGAAATGACATTGCAGTGGGTTGGCAAGCAAAATCGTAAAGGCGATTTTCAACGATGGGCATGTATATCTATTCATTGTATTTTTTGGTTGTGGTTTTATTTTAATTTATTTTAAGGGATACCGTAATGGTGAATTCAGTAGTCCAGTCGCTGCCCCACCCACCCGGCGGCCCATCTGCGGCTGGCGAGGTAGGGGCAGGCAAAAAGACCAATGAGATAGATGGGTGGTTCACTGGTGCGTCTCCTGTGTACCAACCTAGGCCAGACTTGGCTGGAGCCGATTGGCTTGCGGGTACAAAATTTATTAACGGTTCCTATTGTATCAAGTTACAGAAAAATTTTACCACCGAAGAGCTTGAAAAGATTTTTAATTTGCTGGACGGCGTGGAGCTCACAACCGTTGTGGAGGATCCAGGCATTCGGATCACGTTATGCGGTAATGTTTTTCCGCCAAGGGATAGTTGTGGTAATGGCAATCTGGCGCAATGCCTTGACGGTTACGTCCAACAAGTGGCTAGTGGATTTGATTTTTTGACAAATACTATTAGCGACTTTTCGTTTGATATTTCCAGTGGCTTTTTCAGGCGTGGGACTTTAAACCCCAACACGAAGAATGTTGATGTCAGATTCTGTAAACTTGAAGAGCTTGTGAAACTTATAGCAGTGGGCAAATTCCCGTCGAATGGCTTATCCGTGCGCAAGGATTGTCCAGACGCGTCACTGCAAGCGTGTAGCCAACTTGACGATGCAATTAGCCAGCAAATTGGGATTCTTGCGACTGCAACTGGCAAGCCGGCCGATCAGTTCAAAGTAGCACTCCAGGTGGGCGGCAGCATGGTCGGTGTCGTCATTAGTGTGCAAGTTCTCACTGGCGAATATGAAGCATGTTGCCAAAAAATCCATAGATCTTCAGAACTTCGCGAGGCAAAAATCACCAGTGCATTTCAACCATTTTTTACGGTTCAGACGCTGACGATTGATTTTCCAGTCGTGCTCGATTTTTCAGCTCTTAAAAGAAAAAAAAAGACGCCGTCATTTGGCGAGGCGGACTTGAATCTAGTGGCCGCTCCAGACCGTCGAGAGCCCTTGAGCGGCGATGCACTGCAGACGGAGTTGGCCAGGCAAGAGTCATTGATCAAAGGGTTCGTTTGCGGCGGGACGTATCAGAACGTCTTCAAATGCGAAGACGCCGCTTGGTTGCATGGCGAAGTGCTGAAACTTTTGGATTGTTTTTCATCAGGCATCACGGAAGGACCGTTGCGGGCTGTCTGCAATATTATGCACGGGGCCTGCAAAAGAGTAATCGAATGCGTAAACAGTGATGAGGATGGGTTGCGCAGACAAACAATAAACCTAGGTCAAAAGCTTTCACTCCTACCTCCTGGCGGTACGCTTACGGTGCGTAAGATAGTCGACATAGAAGATAAGGAGCCTTTTGTTGATTTTGTTGTTTTTCGCAAGAATCCAAATGGCACAGGCGGGTTTGAAGTTTTTGCCTCCAGTTGGGACAATTATCCGGAAGAACTTACTTTCACGTCGAATGCTGGCACAAAAAAGGAAGCACAAGGAGAAACGCGTGCGCCTCCGGCAATTTACTATAACCTGCCCCCGAATGCTTTGTTACTTGGCGGCCGGGGAGTAAGCCCTTTTTTATACAGCATGCTGGCCGCTGGCGACGCACCATTTGGACGTGTATTGGGTGATCTTTTTCCTAGTTATGCAAGTTCGGTTGCCGACCGCTTTGCCAAGCTGTTTGTGGATGCTACATGCATCAACAGGGACTGGCAGGCGGGTGCGATGAAAAAATGGCTTTGTCTTCAAGCGTCTTGCGTGCTACCCAAGGACAATGTCTTGCCGTTTATTAGGTCGCTGTATCAGTTTTTTAATGTCAAAATTTTAAATAATTTTGTTGAGTTGCTTTCGACAAGTGGGGCCCAGCTAACTGCGTCGCAATGGAGGCTTCTAAACCGCGGGGTCGAAAATCTATCATATCACGAGGCGAAGCTGCTAAAATATAGTTCGCAGCCTTTTGTTGGCAAAATCATAGAATTTTCGCACACGGCGAGCACGTACGTATCTGATTTCCTCCGACAGAAGCAACTGGTTTTGTCGGAAATAAGCGCGCGGGAGTCAGATGCAGCGGAGGCAGTCATCGAATATGCCCAGCCAAAATATAGGTCATACACGGGCCGCTTGTCACGGCAGCCGGAGGATCTCCCGTGGCCGATCCCCGAAAGGCGCATTGAAGCGAAGCAAGACCTGAAAAAGATCTTGCTCAATTTAAAACGTTTGTCCGCATTCGACGCTGGAAGCGCACGCCATGCAGTTATGCGGCAACACATACGCTGTTTGCCATTTGCCGGAGATAGCGTGATACAAAACTTATCGCCGGAAGAATGTTCTGATGTTTTTGTTGGCATTAGTGAAGTTCTTCAAATCGCTTCGAAAAATGGGAATGTTGATGATATTGGCGATTTGGTTGCCCTTCATCATGTATGGGCCCTATTGCTAGAATTGCTTAAAAAAGAAAACAATCTTTTATATTCGCAAATATTAAAAAACTATTGTATTGATATGCACGGCTTTCAGGCCATACTGCAGTCCTACGCGATGGGGACCAATGACGCCGCCCTGCTTGACGAACTGAACGGCGTCCTCGGCGGGAATGCGAGTGCGCAAAAAGCCAAGCAAGTGGGAGTTTTTGTCAAACATGATAACTGCAAGCCGTCGCCCGATAGCGGTGAATTGCACCTCTGTGCGCAACTCGTGCAACATTGGAAGAACGAATTGAAGTCTAACAATAAGCTAGTTAGCGACTTTTGGAATAAGCACCTACAGGCTGCGCAGATGTGTCACGGAACGCTGGATCTGAGGCAAGATCATTGGCCCTCCGATACGATTGGTGGGGCACCGCTTTTTTGGGAAATGCGTGAGATAATGTGGCAAGAATGGCCGCCAGAGATCGCAAAAATCAAGACTTTTATTCAATGTTGCGCCAGCATGCGTCCGTACGTATTAAGTCGTGGCAGTTCTTCCGGTAATATTCGCTTTGATATCCATCCGCCACGAATTTACACTCACGAGTTGAGGTTTCAATCAAATGCTCGGACTATTTATGATCCCACAACCGATGCGCGGCAACATCAGAATGACCGGATTGCTCCGGAGTATGCGGCAATTATCTCTTCTCCACTCAAAGAACGACCCATGGCGTCACGGGAAGCTGTGCCGTCAATACAAACGCCATCCTTGCTAGCTCTAATGCTCGAAAAACTTCCCCAATTCTTCCCGCAAGACACGCAAAAATTGGCTGAAGCGGAACAGGAACGAATTGCGTTGGAAGCGGCCATTGTTAAGCTTGTCAGCTCCGATGCCAATAGATACGAATCGCCGCTCCTGCAACAACTTCGCGCGCAATCGGTGTGTCACATTGCCAAAATAACGCAAGACATTGTCTACAGGGCGACGGACTTGTTTGCCTATCGCCAGGGGGAAAAAACTAATTTTGAGGCCGTAAGCTGGGCCATTAAAGTGGTAATGAGCGTGCGTCAGGCCCTGCTCCAATCCTCAGGCCAGGATGCCAAGGATAAACTTGGCGCTTTTCCGCTGATATGCAAGATGGATGACGAGGAAGATCGTCCCGTTGTGGAGCTATTGCACAACTGGATATCTCGCTATGAACCCCGTTGGGAATGTGGGCTAACACAAAGGCTTAAGTTGGCCCGTTTGGAAATTTTCTATGAGAATTTTTCTGTTGCGCAAAATGCAGATGCCGATTTGCAGCAAAAGTTATTTTATAATTATTTATGTTTATGTCATAGCCAATTTAATTCCACACCGGAAAGCTACAGACGCCATGCGCATTTGTGCGAACGAATGGCACTTTGCATCCAATCTCTTGTTTGGATGCCGATAGCATGTGGACGTGCCATCAGTCAGTTTCGCCAGGATTTGAACCTTGGATACCGATTTCAGGTGGAATGTGAGGATGAATGGTACATTAAAGTCAAAGCCGACGGAGCGGACGATTGGGCGGTACGGGTGCACATTCTTACAGGGCAATCCGATCCTCCCGCGCCTTTGCCTGTATCTTTCGAACGCCTGCGGAACGATTCATTGTACAAGAAGTATTTTGAGAACCGTGTTTTGCCGAATGAAATGCAAATGAGTGGGCGCGATGTGATATTCACGGACGCAATACATGGAAAGATTCGCATCGTGTCGTTGTCCAACGGTCGTTTAAGAATAGAGAAGCTTAATCTCATGGGACTCCCGACAGCAATCGCTGTTTCGTGTCGGGAAATTGAGCCCGAAGATAATGGGCTTTTTTGTTTGCCGTCCTGCATTTCAGAACCTCCGATGAGTGTTTGGAAAGATGCCAACAGCGAGAATTACACAATTATGAATCCCGCAGGTAGCGCTATTTTCAAAGTTGAACGGCAAGATAACGGCCTTATGCGCGTGCGAGCAACCTCGGGAATTGGAGCAAACTATTACGTCGACATGCAACGCAAAGTGGAGGACTCTTTTTCCCCGCTTGGGGAAGATCCGAATTCCTATTATTGTCTTTGCGACGAACACGGCAGCAGGAAATACATTGTTTTTGATCGATACTTCACGCCGTCCGGTGACAAATTGGCATTTTCGCATGATGGAAAATGTTGGCGCTGTGTGCATGACAACGCGCTCATGGTTGTCGCGTTGACGTCATCCACTCTGGGTCCGAAAGCTCCTGTGGTTTATTTGCAACGTGAAGATACGAATGAAATTTCAGCCATAGCATCAAGGCTAATTTATTTACAAAAGAACAAAAAAGACCCTCCCATTAGGTGGGAAATATCAAAGTGTCCCATGTTGCATATACATTTCATGGCAGATGCCGGTAATTTAGGCGCAAATACCAATGACGTCAAGGCCCGCTTGGCTGCCATGTTTGCGCTGCGCAGGGAATTCGAGAAAGCAATGCAGCAATTGGATGACATCCCGTCTTACCCTGACGATGCAATCACCGTGGAAATTCTACAAATTTTACGTCAGCTAGCAATGATGAGAGGCACCTCTGAGGATATAGGCATAGCTGCAAAAATAGACATGCTATTTGCGGGGGAAAGTCCTGCGGTTTCGGCTGAGGAATATCAAAAGCGAGTGAGACGCATGCCGCAAAGGTTTAGATCCGAGCGTCTTGATGCTGAAATCTCACCAGATTTGCAACGGAAAGGTTCCGTGCTGTTGCGTCCCCAGTCGAAGATTTCAACGGTTTTGATTCAGCCGTGGGAATTTTATCACGAAGAAGTGATATTTGCACAAACGTTGTCGTGCGGAACCAAACCTGAGACGTTTGGAGCGAATACAATAAAAGGAATATGGAATTCGTATCAATACGGTAGCGTTTCGTTGGATGGGCGGAATTATTTGCATTTTTATCAATTGGCTAACCATATAGCGAAAGAGGCCGACGAAAGAATGCGACAAGCCATGTTTGTCCGCGTCATGTTTTCCATAGCAGAGCGCTGCAGACGTCATACGGCCGAACGGCTGCAATTTTTGATTTTAGTTTTAAAGATTGCCGTATACAAGCCTGGATGGATAAATGCTCATAAAGACAAAGGACTCGACGACTGGTGTCAGGCGTTGTCAGATGAAATACAAAGCTTAAGCTTGCAAGGTCTTTCCCACGCTCCCGTTTCTCTAGGCATCATGTCAAGATTTATCTATAAAAATGATGAATATTGCAAATATGGTATGGTTAACAAAGCGCATCACCTAGTGACAACGGGTGGTGTGAGGTTGGAAAAATCCCAACAGGAGATGTTGTCGGAAACTAATGCCCATGCGGAAAATGCCAAGAAAGATCTGCGCAAAACTGACATTGCCATATACAACTCAATGCCCAAATTAACATCTAAGAAAAATACGCAGCATGCCGCTCTCATCGCCGGCATTGAAAAGTTGACACCCGATCAACTAAAACGCGATCCCGTGAAGGACTCCAATCTCGAAGCGACTTTGTGGAAAGTTAAAAATGAGTTTGCAGCGGATTGTAAAGCTGCATGCACTCAATTGGAAACTCGAGCGGCAATTTTGGGAATGTCATTTGATGAATCCGCGCAGGATCAACTGTCACAGATTTGTGTGTCAGGTTTGGAGGATGCAAAACGCCATCTAGAACGAATCACCGGCGACCTTCTTGGTTTGTTGCAAGTGCGGAATGATGCTTCCGATTATTTCACTTTATCGCACGAAGCGGGAATGATAGAATTACCCACCATTGATGATGCCATTTGCGTCTATTTTGTTTATTTCTGTTATCAATTTACAGGCGAGTCTAATAAGGCGGAAGATGAAGCTCTAAAGTTGCTTCACAAGAAGAATCCGTTAATTCCACCCGATCGGCTCGGGTTGATTATAGAACTTGCGGGGCTCCACATGCAAATCTCCACCTCAATAGAACAATATGAGAGAATATCTCAATGGGTAAAGGGGTTAAGTGCGATTGGCCGCAAATTGTCGACCTGCAGCGAGATTGATCAGACCTTATTGTTAAAAAAACGAGATGGAATTATAGAAAAACTGTACGCAGATGCCACCTCGACATTTGCCATTGTCGATAACAATGGGAGTAGACGCGATGCGCTCGGTTCAATTATAATATTTTTTGAACATCGCTGCGGTAATATCCGATTGCGGATGGATCAGGTCGATGCCATTAAATTTGGACTTGATACTCTTTTAGCCCAAGAAAGCAAGGCTGGAATCCTGGAACTTAACATGGGAAGCGGAAAGTCGGCGATAATTACCCCAGCATTGGCGGCCATTGTCCGCGTACTTCGACGAGATAGACCTCTCATAATCACGACGGATCAATCGCAAATCGCTGCATTTAGAGAGCTTAAGGACACATTGGCCAAATTTGGACTGCCGCTGCGCCAGGGGTCCATCCAAACGTATGGCGATGCCATAGACTGCAAAAAAATTAAATACGAAACTGAAGCACTTGAGCGGAATGAGGATATTTTATGGATGACCACCAGTCAACTCCGAATATTGTTGTCGGCGGTTTTTAAAGCACCAGCTACGACCAGAGTCGTGTTGCTCAAAATGTTGCGATTGCTGTCGCAGGCACTGGTGTGTTGTGACGAGGTAGACTCGGCCCTAAGTCCCTCGGTGTCTTTTGTCGTAGGCGCGGATCAAGACCAAGTACCGATGGCCAAAACTCACCGAGAGAGGTTCATAGCGCGGGTAGTGAGCACGGTAATACAAAATCTTGCCATACCAATCGGTCTTGATTCCAACAGTCAGGCGGAGAAATTTAATCCTGTACGTTGGCGGGACGACATTGGTCGGCAGGTGGCTAACGTTCTCCTAGCACAGCCCTTTGGCGCTAAATCGTTAGTATTGGGCGAATGTCAACCTATTGACAAAGACGAAATAAGTAACTATCTTGTGGGAGTATATGATGACTTGGCAGAAAATGATGACTTGGCAGAAAATGATGACCGTGTCGCTGCAAAGGAGTTTGAAAGGAAATTGCATAGTCTTGATAAAGATTGGTTGGAATTATTTGGAGTTAGTCGCCTATGCATGCAGGCGATTTTCACTTTCTTACAAAAAACGGCGGGGGCAAACTTTGGGCTTACGCCGGACGGCCTAAGTGCCAAGCCATTCACGGGGCCAGGGATGCCGTCGTACGGTGTATTTCGCAATCCGGATGAGTCACTTGTGTCGGCAATTTTAACGTCGGCATTGGTTGGAATTTCGTCAACAACTCTTGACGCATACATTGCAACTACATATGAAAATGCATTTCGGCAGGCAAATAGCTATGGCGCACAAAAATCAATGGACGATACTTTTGCGGGCCGTAAATTTTGTGCGGATTTTAATTATAATATTACCCTCTTCAAGCCGCCATTAACTCTGCAAGCGCGCCAGGCAGCAGAAACAATGATGGAACGCATAAATGGCTACAACGATGAAGAAAGCATTGCCATTCGCATTCGCGTTATGACGACCGTGTTCCGTCAAGAGAGTCAAATGCAATTCTATGAAACAACGTCAGCGGATGTATTCGCTTTTTTTGGAAACATATTGGGCATGACGGGAACGCCGGCCCGTATGCCCATGGTGTCCGTCCCTGCCTACCGCAATTTGCAGCCAGACCCGGGGGTATTTGGCAAGATTTGCTTGCAGATGCTGTCCCCCTACTCCCGCAGCCTCCATGACCAACCTGGCATTAAGCTAAGTGACCGCAAGGCATTGTATAAGCATTGTATTTCGATCGATACGCGTGCCGTAATAGACGTTACCGACTGGGAAAGGCGGCCGCTACCCGAGGCCGTTGCCGAAATTGATGGCAGGCTTACTGCCCTGGATGCGCGGGTGAAGGCAATTTTGTTTTTTGATCGCGAACAGAAACGGTGGGCGCTGCATATTCGTGAAAGTAGGAGCGTTGTCCATCCACAATCGCTTCTGCCTGATGCATTGGCGGCTTTCGCATTGAATCAGAGTGACCTCTTTGTTGTTTTCGATGGCCCCCATTGCGTGGGAACGAATGTCCCTGGTCTGTATCAGCTGTGCGAAGGACTCCTTCCTATTTATCCGCACGGCATAACCAGAGAATCCTTTAGCCAGGCAGCCATACGACTTCGTCAATTTTGGTTCGGCCAAAAGGTGACCCCAATTTTGCATTCGGAAGGTTTTGCGTCCTGGTGGTCGGATCCGGGTGTAGCGATGCCGCCATGCGCGGAAGCGGTAGTTGCCATACTCATTCATCAAACAGCTTTGCAACGGTTTAGGAATATGGAGAGTGGCATTGCGGCTCAAATGGCGGCAATGTCTCGGCGTGCGGCCTTTGGGATTTTTTTCGAAATTGATGAATATCTGAATGACTCCAAGAACGAGAGTGCGCGTGATAAGCTATTGGATCGATTATTCCAAGTGTTGTGCGAAACTTTTGTTAATTCCGATGATTCCAATCCGCTCCATGCAGTGCCTTTGCGGAAGCTCGGCAAGTCGGTAAAAAGATTGAAAGAAATTGCAGTTCAGGCATCGGCGCAGTTAGAACAATTTTGTACCCGCATTACCAAGATAATTCGTGATTTTGAGATGTTCCTACCAGAAAAAGACGGCAAGAC
Organism: Puniceicoccales bacterium; assembly: GCA_031259325.1. GTDB lineage: Bacteria > Verrucomicrobiota > Verrucomicrobiia > Opitutales > JAIRLM01 > JAIRLM01. Next base: position 3,550 of record JAIRLM010000047.1, on the reverse strand, counting down.
TGGATGTAAGCCTCATTTGCTGCGACTAGCCTCATTCGATCGAGTTGCCCTATCGTTTGAGCGTTCACGCAGAGAACTTTTCAACGACATTGCGACGTTAAGACTCATCACATGGAATTCAATCATCACTCACCAGTTAGGCAACGGAGTAACGGAAGTGGAAACTGCAAAAAAAACCGCGTCTCTTGGGGCTGTAGTCGAAAGGGAGGCGGTTGAACAGCGAGAGGAAGCACGAGTGGAAGAAAAAGTTGTTGAGACGATGCTGGAGTCGGAGAAGGAATTTTTTGATGCTGGGCTGAACGATCGGAAATTCGCCATAGAGGTTGATCTTCCACGACCGGGTCAAGCGCTGAGTGCCAAAACATATGTCGCCGATTCTCAGAGGAGCACTTCGGTATGCTCCGTCTTTCAACGGGAAGTTCTGGAAAAGGTGGCTATACAAATTAGGCCCGATTTGGCTAACAAATATTGCGATGCCGGAAAAATATTTGAGAATACTGGTCTATTGTTATTGTCAGGAAGCCTTTCTCCGTTTCAGAAGTGTCCTATTGTACCTGCTTTTTCCACTTACTCTGTGCGGCCACACTATGTCTTGTTTTTCGCCGGCGGGGGAGCTGTGTTGCTTACGGAAAAGGAGGCCGCGCAAATAAAAGAATTTATAGAAGCTGGCAAGCTAACGGACTGTGCTCTCGGTAGTACGCCGCGTTGTACCTCCTTTCTTGCAACGAGCGGCAACTGGACGAGCGAAAATACGGCCGCCATCACCGCATCAATGTTGCTTGTAATTGCAATTTTTGCCGGATCGAGTATGCTTTTTTTGGAAAATGTGTTCGCCCTCGGTGAACTTTTAGAGCGCACGCAACTGCCGCTAGCGGACATACTTTTTACCCTGCAAATGCGCATTAAATTCGGTGATCAACTTCTAAGCATGCAAACCGTCGTGCAACTCATGGAAGCGTACGGAGCGGAGGCTAGGCGTAAAAAACTAGATGCCGATTGCGGGAATTATCAAAAGTGGTCCGCAGCCGATTTAGTGTTTTTTCTCAAGTATGGTTCCTTGGAAAGTATACGACGATTTAAATATGAACACGTTGAAAAAAGGATAGCGGACATGTCCGATTGTTTTGATCCTTTCCCGACTGAGCAATTTGATGGATTGCAAAACGGCCCTGCCTGGCTTCTGGTTGTCGTCCTTATGCACGATAGCGACTGGGCAAAATGTTGCACAGGAAAGCATCTCAAACTATTATTCACTGACAACGCTATTGCAATTGAAAACGCTAAATACGCTATCCAAAGCATTCTTTCCAACATTTCCTTGCCAAACATACAAGAATTTTTGGCCAGTGATGCCCAATTTGGAAAACACGTTGCCAATGCGTTTTGGGGTCAGCTTCACGCGCAACGGTTTATGCGAATCCCGGCGCAGTTTTTTGAGCGAGAGGAAAATTTCCCCGAGAATGAAGTGCAGATATCGTTTCTGCAACAATTCAAAACGTTGCCCGACACGCCATACGCCAATGCACAATTTGATTTGCTTAAAACTTACCTGCAGAGGTGTAGTAGTTTTCTCACAAAATTTACGGACTTATTTGGCGCACGATTGTTGGCACCTGGCGAGCTGATTGACCCAATTCTGAAGGATCTTCAAAATGATGCCACAAGAGTTAGTGCGCGAACGCAGTTGGAAGGATCAGTTCTTTCCTCGCTGGTAGCGCAGTACTTATGGAAAACTATTCCCTTTGACAACGTGGGATATCTGCCGGAGCCGTTTCTCGACGTGCCGGGAAACCTCGAAGGATTGGCGAAAAAGTTGCGAACTAGCAGTGCCAATGAAATCGCTGCTATGTCCACGTGTAATTTTTCGCTACAGGCCTTGAATGTGTTGCGCACAGCTGTTGCTGACCAGCAACTGGTTTTCAAACTAGCACTTACCGTCGAAAAAGGTAACACGGTGGAGACTTTCTTCAAGGAGGCGCTTCAGCAATGGGGCGAATCTGACGCGCGTTGTTTCTTGGAGTTCAGTGCAGGGACCGCGGATTGGCGTAAGCTTCCGCGACATTTTCTGGCGGATATTATGCACAAGTTTAATGGACTCGACGGGAGTATAATACCCGTTCTTGTCAGCCAGAATCCGCCGGTGGATATGCTGCTCGAACCGGACTATTTCGCAAGGCTTTTAAGGGCGGATTGCGCAAAATTTGTTTCTTGGATGGAAAAACACATTTCGGATCCAGTGGTGCGAGAGTTTTTGACAGGAGTGACCGATGAATGTGCCGAACAAATTATATTGTACCTGGATAACGTAATGCACCTACCGCCCGCGTTTTTAGATAAGCTTAAAAATTCCAATGCGCTCCTAGTGTCGGCAATGGGCAAAAGCCAAAGCGTGAGCCTTCCCCAGACGCTCGATGGGTTAATTCAATTATCTTTGGCTGTTTTTAAAAAGGGCGATCTGGTGACATTGAATTTTTTCGGCAAGTTAGTGGCTTTGGATTTTTCCTGTGGGCACGTTCAGCGGTTTATTTCTTCGGTCACAAATGGAGGCGCGGGTCGATTTCCCGGTGACGACGCAGAGAAATTGGCCGCTTTAAGCGCCGCGATTTGGCTTGAGATTAAGCTTGAAGATATTGTGCAAAATGAAGCTTTTATGGATGATCACGTATGGCAAGTATCCGGTGTTGTTGTCTCTAAAATCAAGAATGGCAGCCTGCGCCCTTGCGATTTCGGCCGAATAACGAAGATCGTTTTGAAACAGGTTTTTGCATTCGATCTAAAATCATCCAAATGGAATTCCCAGCTTGTGGGAGTCGATTTTACAACCTTCGAACAGTTGATGTTTGTGGTCAGGTATCACATTAATGTTGATGTCATCATTAAAGTCATTACAGAGAATACTGGACTCATAACAGATGTTTTAATCGGTGTGCGAGAAGAATTTTTTGCGCGATTAGTGCGAAAAAGCATTACGATCGGCCGGCTCATAGCCTGCGGATATGGATTTTTGGACGCAATGAAGGATGTTCAAGGGGTGCGGAAATTTATTTCCGCAAAAATAACCGCAGAAATTTTTATCAAATGTAACAACAAAATAAGATGCTGTCTTTTCGGAATAATGGACCCGCCGGCACGCAAATGCGTGTTGTTCAAAGGCAACGCATTGGACGTGGATCATTTAAATACATGTTGGATGAGTTGCGATAATGGCACTCAAAAAATGATTGTTGCCAGTATGGCGGAAGGAATAACTAGCATGTCCGTTGTTGATGAGCAATTTTTGCATGCTCTTAAGAAAGAATTTCTCGCTGGCATTTTGGTCGCCTTGCAGGGAGATGACTTTGATGGGTTAGTTCGATTGTCTTTGAATGTTTTAAAAAATAACCATCAGCCGACATTGGAACTTTTCGGCCGGGCGGTGGCTTCGGGTTTTCCCCATGAGCACGTTTGGAAGTTTATTTCTTTGGTCACAAAGGGAGGCGCGGATCAATTTCGCGATATCCCCGCAGCGCAAATAAAGAATTTACGCAACGCGATTTTGGGCGAGATTGAG
>JAIRLM010000037.1 GCA_031259325.1 Puniceicoccales bacterium | reverse complement strand
TCCGCCTGCACCGGCAGTTCGATGTAATTCTGGTTTTTTGTGGTCATGGATTTTCTCTTAAAAATTGCGCATAGTTTGGAATAGGCAAGTCCCACCAATCGTCCAGAAGCGTAAAATCTCGCAGATATTGGCGATATTTGGCGAGTTTAACCCCGTCATCCACCGGGGTTTGCCCTAGTTTTTCCTGGTCATTGAAACGCTGGATTCGCCACTCAATTTCATCAAAAGCTTCTTCACGTTCATTTCGTTTTCTCGCATTTGCCTCTTCGATTTTTATCTGCTCCGGAGTCCTCAATTGGACAAATTCCCCGTTGATAATATCCCAGTAAACACTGCAATTCTTATCGCTGTAAATAAACCAGGTATCTGTATCTACCGTTGCTATGCAATTACTTGTCGGGTGCGCGTGCGCATCCTTGTCCTCGTCGAAGTAAATCGTTCCCATATCACATCCTCACCATAAAGTTATAATCTGCACCGTAGCTGCTGCCATCGGTAGCGATCTTAAAGTACTTACCACCAGGGACTTTTGCACTACAAAAAAGCCCAACGTTTCGATCCGTGGCCATGCTGGTTCGGGCGATGATTGTGGTTACGGCGTCGGATGTGTCGCCAATGAAGATGGTTTGGGACCCCCAGCCGGATGGGCGGCGGGCGACGATGACCATTCGGTCGTAGGCTTCCGGGCCATAGACGGTATTCCAGCTGATGGTGACATAATCCCCTCCGGCGCCGGGAGTTACGCCAAGTGCTGTTTGCCATTCGGCTATGTCCTGGGCGCTCAGATTGGAGGCGTCCACGTTGGCCTTTTGGTCAATGGCCAATGTGTTTTGCCAGGAGGCCACGTTCCCGCTGCTCAAATTGCTCCCGTCGACGAGGGCCAGCTGGCTGAAGCCGAGCCGATTTTTCCAACTATCCACCTCGGAACTGGTTAGATTGGATGCATCCACGTCCGCTTTGGTTGGGTCGCCGTTGTCGTTGTATGGCCTCACCACCCAACCCGTTGAGGCCACGTAAATTGCCTGCTGGGCCGGGTGAAAAGTGATTTGGGCCACGGCGGAGAAGTAGTCTTCCGGCGCCGCGAAAAAAATTGGTACTCGGACACAAGTAATAACAAAACGAAATGCATATGATAATTTTTAATGAAGATATTTTTATATCATTGCGCATCGCCAAATTTCGTGGTCGCATACGCTCATCCGAAGAACAAGGAGGGTTGAATGTGTGGCGATCGAGCGCTGGCGGCGATGAGTGGGTACGATACCGTGTTGAATCAAGCACGGGAAGAGATGCGTGTTTGTAGGGACGATCCAGAGCAGTTGGGTTACTGGCGAGATATGTACTCGTGTGCAATGAGGATGAAGGGGCGATTGGCTTTGGTGGTAGTGGCTTTTAACGTAGATGCGCCAAGTTTGAGGGCTTGCGCAACACTTTTCTACACGCTTACAACAACAGAAAAAAGTGATCCTCTTTATGGTCAAGTAGTCCGGGATCTTGCGCAGGCCATGAGAGATTTCAGCTCGGAGATGACGAAAATGTCACTAAGCACAACTCAAAAGGCTGATGGAGAGGCAAGAAAAGCGGCGGCTGAGGCCAGGAAGACGGAGGCGGAAGCAGCGCTCGCCGAGGAGCTGCGTTTGTCTGAGGAGCGTGTGGAGGATGCGAGGCAGCAGGCACGAGTAACGGCGGCGCATGCGGAGGAGGCCGAAGCGCGAGCCAGGCAAGCGATGACACAGGCGGAGGCGGACAACGATCCTGAATTGATTGCAGCAAGAAGAGAAGCAGCGATGGCCGAAAAGGAATTAAAAGCCCAAGAGGTTCGGCGCGCCAAGCTGGAAAACAAAAAGCGCGAGGAAGATATGAGGTCATGGAGGGAAAAGCATTGTTCCGTTGCGTAGCAAATCAAATACGGTATTGAGGGTTGTTTATGAGCTTGAGATTTAGATCCGAGGTTTCAGGTCGGGGATTGGTTCCGGTCGTCGTGGCGCAAGCCGATGCGATGGTGTCTCGGAGCCAGCAGACGGGTGCATGTTTTGGTTTTGCTGGTTTTGAGATTTGCGACAGAAGATCGGCTGAGTATTCACTCATTCGTTTATGTCTACTTTATCCGGATTACGCGGATGCAGTCAGAAATCGGGTGAATGAGCTTCGCGCGGTCGACGACTCAAATATAGTGGATGTTGCAGTTACGGTTTGCAGTGAATTCACAGCCGCCTTGGGCGAGATTCAGGAAGAGCGCAAGAAGCGGGCCGAAATGATCCAAAATCCCAAGATGCGCAATCTGGTGGTCCCGCGCAATGCCGAAGAAGCGCGGTACATAGAGCGGTTGAATGATATCGACGCGCTTGAGGAGAAAATAGCAATCATCGAAGCTGAGACGACAGCTTGTGAGGACGGTTTTTCCGCAACTGTGGTTGATGTTGTTGAAGCTAAGGTTGGCATCACTAGGGTTAGAACGGAGCAGCTCAGAGCCGATGCTGAAGATGCAGAGGCAAGGGCACGCAAGGCAAAAGCTGAAAGAGTCCCTTCCATTGGAGCGACAAAAGCTAAAGCGATTGCCGATGCCAAAGCAAGAGCGGCACAGGCCAAAAAGGCCAAGGAGGAAAACGATCGCATGGAGGCAAGTCTTAGTGGCCCAAAGGACAAAGAGTGTGATATTGCATAGGGTTTGTTTTATAAAATTAGTTTATGGGGGTGGAACATGTTTGGCAGCAAGGTTAATTGCAAAGACGTGGTGCGCGCATGTGGCATATACGATGCTCAGCTTGCCGGTATGGACGAAAGTGTCGGAATAAAGCTTTTTTTCAATGTGTTGACGTTGAAGCTGCACGCGGCAAGTGTAGTGGCGGCCTTCAAGGCCGGGTTGCCAGCTGTCGCAGCCGTGGCCTTCCTGGAGTACCAGGTTGTTTTGGGCACCGATGCTGATGTGTCGCAATTGCTTCGTGCGGAACTCCAAGGTTTGCGGGCGCAGGCTGACTGTGAAAAAGCAAAGAATCCGGATGCGTGTCAGAGAATGATGGTTGAGCGCCAAAAATTGGTGGCAGGTACATACATCTACAAGCGCGACAATGGGAATGATTTGCGCGTCGTGGTAGAATAGCAAGTTATTTGTTTGACTTTTGTAATTGGGGCGTTAGAAGGGTCGATATCATGTTGCGCGTGTCGAGTGGCCGTAGTGCGGTGGTGCCGGTAGTGAGCGTCGATGATCTCGAAAAGGCTGATGCCATCCTATATGGTGAATTTGTGAGACGTTCTCAGGAGCTTCGCACGTGTCCCGTTTGCAAACGAAAAGACCAGCAAAATAAGGTAACTGAAGCGCTGCGCATGAGACAGTATGCTGCTTTGCTTTTGGCGTGCTATCATGATCTGTGTTCTTGTGCTGCATTGAGTTCATTCGTATCTGCGGTCAACGATTTCGGCGCGGTGGAAGACGATGAAGTCAAAAAAGCGGGAAAATGGAATCGGGTTTGTGAAGCACGCAACGATATTATCGTTATTCATTCAAAGTTGCTTCTGGGCGCGCCGTCTCAACAGCATGCTCGAGATGACGGGGAGGATGAACAAATGCGGCAAATAGATGAGCAAATAAGGCAGATTAACGCGGACACGTCTGACATCGAGGCTGGGATTGCGGACATTAACGTTGAGTCTGCGGCGCGGGTTGAGCGTATTGTGGCTAGGTCGAAACAACTTAGCGCAGATGCCGAGATCGCAGAGGCTAGGGTACGTGAGATCAACGCTGAACCCAGGCCCTCCACTGAAGGGTTAAAAACTAAAGCGATTGCCGATGCCAAGGCAAAAACGGCGCTCGCTAGAGCGGAGCGTGGTAAAGAACCGCTCTATGGGGGTGGACAAAACATGAGTGGTAAATTTATTTTCTTGTGGTGTTTTGATCGGGTGAGAAATTTTTTCACTGCGATTTTCAGGTGGTGTTTTTCGCGCTAAGTCGGGCAATGTTAAGAAAATGCGTCTCGTCCTTGCTGCGAGTCGTACCTACGTCCACCAGCTCCGCCAATCCGCCGATGTGCAGACACAGGCTGTGGGTGGCCACGTGGTGCACGGCACCGGTGAATTGCAGCCGCGGCTCCCGGGGCATGAGCACTCCGTTCCGGTTCAGGATTTCCAGGGAATAGGCCCAAAGGGCGCGGATGCCCTGGAGCACGGTGATTCCGCCGGTGAAGGGCTCGGCGGTGATGGTCACGGCGCCATATTCGGGGATGCGCACCAGGCAATTGATCCACCGGCCGTCATTGCGCTGAATGGCGAGGAGCGGGCGGATGAGAGGAAACGGGAAGGCTTCGGCGGGAATGGTGAGCGTATCATCGCTAAAGTCCTGACTATTAATGTTGTGGATATAATAGCTATCCACCTGGGGCTTTCCGCCGCGGACCAAAAGCTTGCCGTTGAATGGGACGGCGCTGGTAATCCGCACGTCACCATCGACTTGAACCATGGCCACGTTCACATGTTCCAGGTAGCTTCCCTGGTTGAATATGCACTGGACGATGGCCCTGGTTGGAAAAAATCCGATGCTGGCGTTGGGGATAACGCATTCACCCTCAACGAAATCCGATGTGGTGAAGGGAACGGAGGCGAAATTTCCGTCGGTGCCGTCGTAGATGAGCACGCTGCCGTCGAAGGGATTGCCCACTATTTCTATGCGGTCCAATGGGAAAACCCGAATGCCGCAGTCCATGTAAAATCGTTCACCGTCATATGTTTGCACGATGATGTCCCCGGTGATTTCAAAGGGCAGCTGGACGGCGTGGATGGTCAGCCGGTTATCGGCGAAGTCACCGGTAGAGACGGCGAAATCATACACATCTCCTTGGGGAAACTCGCCGAAGTGCACAATGGTTTCCCCGGGCGCGTCGGTTACTTGCAGGAAATCCCCCTGAAATCGGAGGATGGGCCGCTGGGGTTCCAGGACTCCGTTGCCGGAAATGATGTGCCCGCTGGGGATATTTGCCGTTGTCCACCGATGGTCCGGGGAAACGGTGAGCATGTCCCCGGGATTTGCCGCTGCCATTTCCGGCGCGCCAAGTCCCGTTCCGCCGTGGTTCGGCTGGAGGACGCCCGTGATGCGGTCCGCGGAAATGTTTCCCGCCCTAAAATCGATGGTGTTATGGTCCGCCATTTGGCTGATGGCCAGGGAGTTGTCCGAGCTGGTCAGCGTGCGCATGGTGGCGATGCCGTTGAGAATGGTGCCTCCGATTGGTACGCCGGCGCCCACGTTGACGATGTTGGAAATTATGTAGGGGACATTTTTCAGGTCCTTGAAATCCCCGGTGGTGGCCAAGTTGCTCAGCAGCAGGTTCTTTTTCGCGTCTATGACATTGTTCGCCCCCGTGCCGCCCTTGGCAATGGGACAGAGGCCGAGCAGGTCGTTGAAGGTTTTAACCGTCTGCACCAGTTGGAC
>JAIRLM010000031.1 GCA_031259325.1 Puniceicoccales bacterium | reverse complement strand
GGGCATTCGCCCAGGCGAATGTTTTCGGGACATTATCGGTGACATCACGCTTCCCCTTGCGCCTGACTGTCCCGCGGACCAGTTCATCAAACACATTTGCTTCCGTCATCCTGCCCACCCACTATGAATGCAGTTATAATTTTATCCAATTTGCAAGAAAAATTAGAGAAAATTAATTTACTATCAAGCGTGCTTGAACTTTTCCCTTCGGCCGGCGCCTATGGCGATCCAGACCAGTTGCACATCGGCACTACTGATTCCACTAATGCGACCTGCCTGTCCGAGATTTTCCGGACGGATGGCTTTTAATTTTTGCCGACTTTCATTGCGTAGGCTTGGAACCGTGTCGTAGTCGAAATCTTTCGGGATGGGCACATTTTCCATCTCCCGCAGTTTGTCGATCTGCCGCAATTCCCGGGATAGATAACCGGCGTAGGAAATGCGGTAGAGAATTTCCCGCCGGACCTCGGCGCTAATTGGTGGAAGCTTTTCCCAGAGCATATGGGCCGCGTCCGCGCCTCCGCGAATGGCGTCACCTATGGTCTGCCCTGCACGTGGAACAAGCGATTCGCCCAGGACAACTCCGCGTTCTATAATAGCTTTTTTCTCCAAAATGGCCCGTTCCCGGTCCGGTGGAAGTACCCCATGGCACCGGGCTCCGTCAATGAGCCGCACCTCAGCGCTGCCCATGTTAAGTAGCAGGCGAAATTCCGCGCGGCTGGTGAACATGCGATAGGGTTCCTCCGCGCCTTTGGTCACCAGGTCGTCGATGAGCACGCCCGCGTATGCCTCATGCCGTTTGAGCACGAGGGGCTCCTTGCGGAGGACCTTCGCCACGGCATTAATTCCGGCGACGATCCCTTGTGCCGCCGCTTCCTCATAGCCAGAGGTCCCATTAATCTGCCCGGCAAAAAACAGTCCCCCGATGATTTTCGATTCCAGGGACGGGCGCAGTTGGGTCGGTGGGGCGTAATCGTACTCCACGGCGTAGGCGGGGCGCAGGATGTGGGCGTTTTCCAGCCCTGGAATGGTCGACAGAATTTGCCGCTGCACGCTCATGGGAAAGCTGGTAGAAAGGCCATTGATATACCACTCGTCCCCCCACATGGCTTCCGGTTCTAGGAATAGCCGATGGGTCTCGTGGTCGGGAAATTTTTTGTATTTGTCCTCGATGCTCGGGCAATAGCGGGGTCCCTGGCCGACGATTTCCCCGGAGTAAAGTGGAGAAAGGTGCAAATTTTCTTGAACCACCGCCCGAGTGTGGGACGACGTGTGGGCGATGAAGCAGGAGCGTTGGTCCTCCGGCGCACGGATGAGAGGAAGAAATGGAAAATCAGCCGACCGGTCGTTGGTACGGGTATCCTGAAAGGCAAAATGGGCCAATTCTCCGTCACCCCTCTGCTCTTCCATTTTTGAAAAATCCATGGAGGCGCCTAAAATCCGCGGCGGCGTGCCGGTTTTCATGCGACCCGTTTTGATGCCCAGCCGGTTAAGTGAGCCGGTCAGTCCATCCGCGGCGAAATCCCCCATGCGGCCGCCGGAGAGCTTTTGTGAACCGATGTGCATTTTTCCCCGGAGAAATGTCCCCGTTGTCAAAATAATTGCACGGGCGTAGAACTCTTCCCCCGTATTGGTGCGGACGCCGCTAATCCGGTCGCCTTCGACCAAAAGTTCCTCGACTATGCCCTGGGTGATGGACAGATGTGGCAATTTCTCCAGTTGATACTTAAGTCGCTGGGCATAGAGTCGCTTATCGCACTGCACGCGAAGGCCTTGGACGGCGGCCCCCTTGGACCGGTTGAGCATTCGCACCTGTATGGCCGTGGCGTCGGCATTTTCGCCCATCAATCCGCCCAGGGCATCGATTTCGCAAACCATATGTCCCTTTGCCAGGCCGCCGATGGCCGGGTTGCAGCTCATGTGGCCGATGGTGTCCAAATTTCCCGTGAGCAGGAGCGTGCGGACGCCACATCTGGACCCGGCGGCGGCGGCTTCGCAGCCGGCATGCCCGGCTCCGCAGACAATGACGTCGTAAACATTAGACGACTTCCTCATTTGGCCCATCCGTGGAGAAAGAATAACTGATACGCGAATGCAAAATATTAGTCAGCGTGCCGATGATGCTCTGGCGAATAATGCGCACTTGCTGGTGGGTGATGAAGCAGTCATCTAGCTGCCCGTCGTCGATTTTTGCTTTAACAACAGCGCACACCAGCGATTCAATGCTCTGTCGTGTAACCTTGCGCAAAATCCGACTGGCCGCCTCGCAGGAATCCACGAGCATGAGCACCGCCGCCTCCAGAGACTGCGGCTTGGGCCCGTCGTAGCGGTAGAAAAATTCCTCCACCGGTCGCTCGCACGGTTCGCCTGAATCACCTTCGCCGGCGTCCGATAATTCATGCAACTGGCACGCCTTGTTGTAAAAATATTGAATCAGCGTTGTTCCGTGGTGCTGGCAGATGATGCGAATGACCTGCGGAGGAATTCCCGCATTGGCCGCCAATTCCGCGCCCTCGCGCACGTGATTCTTGATGATGAGCACGCTAATGCGCGGCGATTTCTCCGTGTGGGGATTGTCGCCCGTTTGGTTTTCAATGAAGTACTCGGGCTTGGTGATTTTTCCCACGTCGTGGAAAAATGCCGCCACCCGGCACAAGAGCGCGTTGGCACCCACCTCGTTGGCGACCTGTTCGGCGATGGCGGCCACCACCAGGCTGTGATGGTATGTGCCCGGGGCATAGACCTGCAGCTGGCGCAGGAGTTTGTGGTTAAAATCTGAGAGCTCCTGCAGTTTGATATCGCTGGCCATGCGCGAAAACCGCTCGCACGGATTGAGCAACAGAATGGCCAAGAGACCGTTGACCATACCACCGGCGGTGGCGGCCAGAAACTGACCCATGGCAACAAAAAACTCAAAATTTGCAAAGGATGTGAGCCACAGGGCGCCAAGTCCCAGGCAAAATCCCCCCGTGGTGGCCACGCGCAGGACCTGCGTGCGATAGGTTACCTTCCGCGATAGGACCACGGTTAAGAGCATGGCGACGAGGAAGATGACAAAAAAATCCCCATTCTTGCCAATCATCATGGTGAAAAAAATGTCCAATAGAAGGCCGTAGAACATGGCCACATAGGGCCCAAGGAGGAGTGTCATGAGGATTGGGCCGAAGAACACCGGCGCCATGAACGGGGCAACGCGGAAAAAGTATGGTATGCGCAAGAACAATCGCATGCTCCAGAGATTGGAGAAGACGCGCAGGCAGGTGAGATTTAAGAGCCCGAAAGCGATGAGGAATACCAGGTTCCGCCGGGAAAATTCTCCCACCGGTGAGGGAAAGCGGCCCATGGCGCAGGTGTGGAACGCCATCGTCGCGCACGCCAGGATCGCAAATGTGACGGCAAAGTCGTTCCAAATGTTGTGGTCCACGCGCCAAAGGCGTCGGCTCTGTTTGGTCAGTTCACTCCGATAGGCCTGCAGTTTTTCATACTCCAGCGGCGTCACCCGGGAATTTCCACTGACGATCACATCATCCGCCTCCACGGACATGACCACGGGCCTAACGGAAGCCCCGGCGAGGGATTTTTTTTCCTCGGTCTTTTCCCGGTCATAGGTCAGATTCGGCTGAATTCCCTGGCTTAGGATGTGAAACAGGGCGTTGGTGGCCTGCCGCTGCTTTTCCAGCGCTCCCAGGTGCACCCGCAAATGAAACAGTGCCTCCTCCTGCGTGCGCAATTTTTGATCCTTCCCATTGGGCATCATGTCCACGTTGATGAAGTAATTTACGTTACTCATGGATGGATTTTGAAAGGCGGAGTTGGTCACCCCCCGGGCCATGATTTCCGCCAGAATCCCCAGGCCTTCTTCCCAGAAAAAAGCGCGCAACGAGGCATCTGCGTGGGTCAACAGCGTGGAGATGTCCTTGGCGTCGATGGTCAGGTCGTAGCGCTGGTTGATACCCTTGGTAAAAGTTTCCACGGCCGCCGTCCAAGCCGCCGCGTTCGACGCATCCTCGTGAAGTTTCTGGTCAAGCACCTCAAGTTCCCCCGCCAGGAGCGCCACCTTTTCGCGGAAAACGCCGAAGGTGTTCGTATCCACTTTGTAAATTGGTGCAATGCGCTGCTTTTTGCGCTCCCGCAGCCGCTGCGTTTGAATTTCGCTTTCGTACTGAAAGGGAATTTCCGCGCGGATGGTTTGCGTGGCCACCTGCCCGGAAATGATGTGTAGCCGCACGGAAGATGACCCGGAGAAACAAACGGTTGTGATTGCCATCGCGAGCAGGGACATCACCCCGATTGCCCGACCCACGTAAAAATTCCCCCGCAACACGGAACGCGCCAAATCCCACCAGGCCCGAACGGGGGCTTGGGACTGTTTTCGCCGATGGGAGGGCGAAAACCAACGCAAAATCCGCTTCATAATCCAATTATTTCTCCGCTTCCACAAACGGCAAAAGCCGATCGTAGAGCGTTTCCAAAGCCTCCGGCAGCACCTTCGTTTTTCCTACCACGGGCATAAAGTTCGTATCCCCGTTCCACCGTGGGACCACGTGGGCGTGCAGATGCGAGGCAATTCCCGCTCCCGCAGCCGCTCCCACGTTAAATCCGATATTAAACCCCTCCGGTTGCATGGCTTGTTTCAAGACTCTCTGCGCACGCAGTACGGATGCGAATAGTGCAAGCCGCTCCACCTCTGTCAACTCTTCAAAATCGCCCACCTCACGTACCGGCAAAACCAGTAGGTGTCCAGCATTATAGGGATAGCGATTCATGACGATGAAACTGTGCTCGTCCCGGTAGAGGAGAAGGTCCCTGCGCCAATTTGTGGAATTTAGAATCCGGACGAACGGCGATCCGCGCTTTTCCCGCGGCGTCCGGACGTATTCCATCCGCCAGGAAGCGTGCAGGTAGTGTTTCTTCATTTGAACTTACTACCCCCATTCGGATTTTTTGCCAAATTTTTTGTTATCCGGGAGTTCAACGCATCCAACGAAATCGAACGTCGGACCCTCGGCGGGGATTTATTCCGGCGCCAGGGATCCCTTGAGGGCAACTAAAACTCGTTTTACGTAGGTATTGGCACGATCGCCCTCGCCGGCCGCTTGAATTGCGCCCAAAACATCCCTTGCAACTTGTGCAACTTCCTCACCGCCATGCCTAATTGAAGCCTGCATAATGTTATATTGGCGTTCTGATAGGTCAATTCCCCCAATGTCATGCATGGTGCCGGCATCCGCAGAATTATGCTGAATACCCAGTGCCTTTTCTAAATCTGCTAACACCGTATCATTAATTTGGGTTGCACCCGTTGTGTCGACTCCCTGAAGTGCTTGAACCAAAATACCGCGTGCCGTATTGGCAAGCCGTGGATTAGATGCTGAACTTCCACGTGCGGCCTCGACCACTGCCAACCATTTTTGCGCAGCATCACTTCCGTTGGTTCGGGAAGGCGAGGGAACATCTGCCGGTTCTTCAGCGAGCGGCTCGCTCGATGGAGGGGCACTACTCGTTTTAAAATCTATGTGATCATTAACGACCTTTTCCAACTTTATAAGGTCTTCAACAGGCGCATCGCCGCGTGAAGTCCACATACTTGCATCCACATCTGGGGGTTGCTCCGATGCGGAAGCCGCTATTTGGCGATATATTGCAAGAGAATCTTGGGCATGCTGTGAATTCCGAGAGTATTCTAGCGTTGAGTTTTTCGCATGCTGGGTCATGGCATGTTTTATGGCAGATACGCCAAGCCCAACTAATGCCCCAACGGCTGCCCCGACGCCGCAGCAGGTTGCAAGAATGGCGATGCTTGAGATGGCAACTGCGAGAGCCGTGCACATGCCAGCCGACAACAACGGGCACGCTATAGCCATCAGGGCTGAAAGAAAAATGCTGCCGCACGGGATTGACACACATGATACAAACGCTACTATGGCACACGCTGTTGTGCCAACCAACGCTCCAACCGATGCTCCCGTATCGACTGCCGCCGCACACTCCTGTCTGACATTACCAATTTGAGCACCCATCGTGTGACATCCATTTTACAACGCCGGCCGGAGAAAATCAACCAGTTTCCAAGGAAACTTACCCCGCTCGAAAAATTCACGGCACAAAAGTTCCAAACGCCATTTATGTGCAGAACTGTAAAATGCTTATAGGGATGGAGTTTCGCGGATGATTTTACGGGCGCGGATGAGATCTTCGGAGGTGTCGATGGCAATGGAATTTTTATTGGTTGCGATGGTTTGAATGCAGTAATTTCCTTGCAGGAACCGCAGCTGCTCCAGGCTTTCTACTGCCGCAAGTTGGCTTTGGGGAATGGTTTGTAGTTGTTCGAGAATTTTTCGCCGATAGAGATAAATTCCCAAGTGTCCGAAACATTGTGCTTTGTCGAGCCAGCAATTGGGAGCTGTTTCGCGCACGTGCGGGATGGGACTTCTGGAAAAGTAAAGTGCCTTTCCGGAGTGTGTAAGAACAACCTTTACCACGCTTGGGTTGAAAATATCATCCACATCACCAATGGGATAAACAGGCGTCAGGATATCGAAAGGTTTACCCGAACGCGTCCAGGCAATCATGTCCTCCACCAACCCAATTCTAAGAAATGGTTCATCACTTTGGATGTTAAAAATGAAATCCCCGCTAAAACGATCCAAAGCACTTGCAATACGTTCGGTGCCGTTATTGCATGATTCTGCGGTCAAATAGCAAACCCCGCCCCAACCTTCCACCACGTCCAAGACTTTTGTGGATTCCGTTAGGACGATTACCTCCCTGACGCCCTTGACGCGGTTGGCCGCATCCCAAACATGCTTCAGCACAGGTTTTCCGTTTAGATCGGCTAAAACTTTTCCTGGTAGGCGGGTTGATCCCAGTCGCGCGGGAATGGCAATTGAAAATTCCACGGCAAATTCACTCCTGGCGTAACATACCTGTCAAAATAAAAGACGGGCACCCTCGAAGGTGCGCGGCCTCCAAAAAGCCCACGGCGGGATAAAACTCCAACGAAAAAATTTTCGATTTTCACTTCAAACGAAGTGTCAAAGCATCTTCCGGAGTTTTTCCAGGGCCGTTTGGGCGATTTGCCGCACCCGCTCCCGATTGAGATCGAAGTGGTTGCCGATTTCTTCAAATGTATGCGCGCCCCCGCCACCCAGGCCAAAGCGCATGCGTAAAATTTCCGATTCCCGCTTGGACAACGTCTTGAGCCAACTTTCCACGTCATCTGGCAAGGTGGCGTTTAACAGGTGTTCCAGTGGAGTTGGCTGCTGGGGGTCGCTCAGGGAGTCCGCCAGAGTCCCTCCGAAATCGCCATTTGGGTCGGATTCATTGCTCTGATGCAAGGGTATGACCGTCCCGATTACACTTTTCAACGTCTGAACGTGGGTCACCGAACAGCCCATTTCCGCGGCGATTTCCGAATTGGACGGTTCGCGGTTAAATCGCTCCTGCAGCATCGTCGATGTCAACTTGAGCCGGCGTATGGACTCGAGTATGGGCACGGGTAGGTGAAACGGATGGGTTTGCCTGGCAATGGCCTGGCGAATGTAATGGCGAATCCACCAGGTGGCGTAGGTGCTCAAGCGCGCTTCTCCGGTCGACACGAAGCAATCCACGGCGTGTATGAGCCCCCGATGACCCTCTTGAATTAGGTCTTCCAGCGGAACGCCGAAATATCGATAATGGCGCGCCCACTTGCGAATCAAGCCGACGTTGGAAAGGATAACCCGTTCCCGGGCGCCCATGTCCCCCGTTTTAATTCTTGCCAAAAGTTCCCGCTCCTCCTCCGCTGAAGGAATGCCCGATTCGACTCCGCTTTCGACCTTAGCCACAGTTTAGGAAAGCGAACTAGCGGCATTTTTCACAAAGCACAAGCACGGATAAAGTTCTTGCCCACATTCACGTGTTTTTGAAAATGCGCCGCTTATTCGTCCGTGAAAATCCACGAATTTCAAACAAAGAAACTTTTGGCAGACCATGGGATCCCCGTGGACACCGGCGTTGTTGTCGGTTGCGGCGATGATGTGGAGGCACTTGTTTCATCCCTTGGCCAACCGGAGAACTACGTCGTTAAGGCCCAAATTCACAGTGGCGGGCGCGGAAAGGGCCACTTTATTGACGGAATTGGCAGTGGCGTCCAACGGGTTCATTCACGAATGGAGGTGGTCCAATTGGCGCGGAAGATGCTTGGCAATCGGCTAGCAACCAGGCAGACGGGGCCGGAGGGCTGCCGCGTGAACATGGTTTATGTTGGGCCCGCAACGAATTTTTGCCGGGAGTTTTACCTGGCCATTTTCATGGACCGTTCCGCGGGCATGCCGGTTATTATGGCATCTTCCGCCGGTGGAGTGGAAATTGAGGAACAGCCGGAAAACGTTTTGCGGGAATACGTCTGTCCGCTGGCCGGATTGCAACCATTCCAAGCGCGCAAACTTGCTTTTTCTCTGGGGTTTAACTCCGAGGCCACGCGGAAATCTTTCCTGGTCATTCTCGAGAATTTGTACCGCCTTTTTGATGAAACTGACGCCTCACTCATTGAAATCAATCCCTTGGTGGAAACTGCGGATGGGCGTTTGCTGGCCATCGACGGGAAAGCTGTTTTTGATGACAACGCGCTGTTCCGCCACCCGGATATTTCCGCGTTACGGGACCCCGCCGCAGAGGATCCCCGGGAAATTCAGGCCGCCACCCATGGCGTCAACTACGTGGCGCTGGCTGGAAATATTGGCTGTTTGACCAATGGCGCGGGATTGGCCATGGCTACCATGGACCTGCTCAACGCGAATGGATTGGAAGCGGCGAATTTTCTCGATCTTGGGGATAATTCCGGGGCGGAAGCCGTTCATGCGGCGCTTGAAATTTTGCTCCAAGGCGGTGACCTGCGATGCATGCTAATTAACACCTTTGGGGGTGCTATGTGTGGAGATATGGTGGCAAAATGCGTCGTGGATGTTTTTAACGAGGGGCGCGTGGAACTTCCACTCGTGGTGCGCATGGAGGGCGCCAGGGCCGCGGAGGGTTTGGACCTACTGCGTGCGGAAAACACGCTTAAACTTTTCGTGGCGGAAAATTTGCGGGATATTCCGCAGAAAATTAGGGAGGCGATGCGGGTCCAATGAGCATTCTCGTCGATGGGAGCGCATCCGTGCTCGTTCAAGGTATAACCGGTCGCGCCGCGGCTTTCCACCTGCCCCATTGCGAGGCCTACGGGACGAAAATTGTCGCTGGCATACGGCCGGGCAAAGGTGGGCAGTTCTACGACAATCGCATTCCCATCTACGACACCGTTGCCGAGGCAACCCGGCATCACGCCATTAGCGCTTCACTGATTTTAGTCCCTGCTCCCGCCGCCGCCGATTGCATATGGGAGGCCATTGACGGGGAAATTCCACTCATCGTGTGTGTTACCGAGGGTATTCCCGTGCGTGACATGGCTCGCGTTAGGGCACGCCTGCGCGATTCCCACTCCGTTCTCATCGGCGCCAATTGTCCGGGCATCATCACCCCGGGCGAGGTAAAATTAGGCATCATGCCCAGCTATATCCATCGCTCCGGGTCCGTCGGCGTGGTTTCCCGTTCCGGAACGCTCACCTTCGAAACCGTCTGGCAACTCACCCAGCGCGGCATCGGTCAATCCACCTGCGTCGGCATTGGAGGAGATCCCATCCATGGCATTTCAATGGTGGACGCGGTTCGCATGTTCAACGACGACCCAAAAACCACGGAAATCGTGCTCGTTGGTGAAATTGGCGGCGAGGAGGAGGCGGCGGCGGCGGAATTTATTAAAAAGCACGTCCAAAAACCCGTTGCCGCGTACATTGCTGGCGTAACCGCTCCGGCCGATCGGCGCATGGGACACGCGGGGGCGATTATTTCCGGGGCAAAAAGCGGCGCTTGGTACAAGATTAGAGCCTTGGAAGCGGCGGGAATCGCAGTCGCGCGGGATATTGCGCAGATTGGCGACGTTTTTTGTGAGATTTCGAACAAGAATGTGCCCGAAAAGCCTTAATTCGGCGCAAAAACACAAATTCGGCAAATGTGCTTTGAAAACGTTGGTTTATAAATTTATTATGCCACTGTGTATGCAATCAATGGCGTTTCCCGACCGGTTGGAGTTTTGTCCGCGACTAAAATTACCCCCCCCCGAAGTAGTTCAGCTGGAAGCACTTGCAGAAAGTGGCGAAACCGTTGATAAAGCACCGGGGATTTTAAATCCGTTTTCTGACATTATTTCTCCACCGGCCGTTGAAGGTGATAAAATTATCCCGCAGGCGCCTGTCTTGCCCGAGGACATTTTTTCCAGATCTCCGGAAAAAGGCGCATTCATTTTACAGAAATATTTGGATGCCCTTCCAGAAAGTGAGCGCTATGCGGCATTTGAGCCGTTGGTTAGAAAACATTGGAAGTGGTTATGTAAAGCCGCGCCGTATTTGAAATTTCCTGAACCGAAACCTATTTTTGGGGGGCTACCAATTAATATTGGCATCAGAATTTGGGGGCTGACCGGTGGTGGCACGGAGCGGGTTATGCAAGTTCTCGCCAACCATTTTGGGAAAGATCCGCGATACCATGTCACCATATTCATCGACGCGAGACAAGCAAGGCGCATCGACTACCCGCTACACGAAAATGTTACCATCGTTGGAGTCGCTCCAGGGGAGAGAACCGATTGGAAAGAAGTTATTGAAAAATATCCCCAGGATGTCGTCATTTGCCCTGAATATCATTCAGCGAGAAATGCACAAAACATATTACTTCTTAAATTTTTAGGCGTCCGCGTTTTTGCTCAGGAACACAATCCGCCTTTTTATAGCCACCCCTTTACAACGAGTGATGAAAAATTCTCTCATTTTCCCTCTCTTTACTCGGCTTGTGACGCGATGAGTTGTCTATCACAGGCAGATGCTTATAAGTGGAAAAAAGAAGGAATGCGAAATTCAATTTATTTGCCAAATCCTCCAACATTTGATCCGAATTCTGTCTCGCCTTCTACGCTGGAGCCTCATAGCATTTTGTGGGTCGGCAGTTTGGTTCCGTGGCAAAAACGACCCGAAATGGCCATAGAGGTTTTTGCGAAAGTGTTGCAAAAAGTCCCAACTGCACGTCTAATCATGGTTGGGGCTATCCACGATCGCCGCTGCCACCGGCGGTGCCTCCAGCGTATTCATGAACTCGGAATTGGCCATGCGGTGGATATCGTCGGATTTCAAAAGGACATGGCGCCAATTTATTCAAATGGCGCTTTACTCATGAGCACGTCGCGCTTCGAAGGCTGGGGCATGATGATAATTGAGGCCAAAACTTTCGGTCTCCCCGTCGTGAGCACCGCCATGCCCTACTTGGAAACGCTGAATGGGGGCTGCATTCAAACGCCACCGAATGATGTGGACGCCCTGGCGGAGGCGGTTGTGGACCTATTAGAAAATCCAGAAAAGCGCAAACAACTCGGAGCGGAGGCGAGGCGTGACGTGGTGGAAAATTTCTCCAATGAGGTGGTCTTTGCGAAATACGAAGCACTCATCGAGGCGATTTTGACGGGCTCCGATGCCGTTGCTAAATTTTGCGCCGGTGAACCACTCATGGATGCCGAAACGGCCGAGCAAATGCTTGCTGTGGAAGCGAAAGCTTTAAAATAAGCCGTATTTGCGATATTTTTACGTTGAGCCCGCCTTTCGGGAAAAATAAACTCCACCCGTCATGATGGATGTAGACGTTCGGGCGCTTCCAAATCGTTTCGGGCCGAGTGTTGTTAATAAATATAAAGCCCTTGAGTGCTCCAGTGCGGTTGCCGAGGAGTCCATTCGGGGCAAATGCCTTGCGCGACCGGACGGCGTCATTCCAGCCCTATTTCGAAATACACCGGCAATACCCGTTGTCAACAGTGCACCGGTGGAAACGGCACGGCCAATGCTGCCTGAAGACTTATTTTCGCAACCGCCGGCGAAAGGTGCGCTCATTTTGCAAAAATATTTGGATGCATTCCCCGGGAATGAGCGCTATGCGGCATTTGAGCCATTGGTTAGAAAGCATTGGAAGTGGTTGTGTAAAGCCGCGCCATATTTGAAATTTCCCGAACCCAGACCCGTCCTGGATGGGCAAAAAATCAATATTGGGATTTGGGTATGGCGACTGACCGTTGATGGCATCGGCCGGGTCATGCAGCTGCTTGCCAACCATTACGCCCAGGATCCGCGGACCGACGTAACCATATTTATCTGCAATGACCAGGCGGAAAAAATTGACTTTACCTTGCATTCAAATGTGACCGTGGTCCGCATTCCAAATCGTGCACATGGAGGCGGAAATTGGCCCCAGCTCATGGAAGAATATCCCCAGGATGTCGTCATTTGCCCGGAGCACTACCTTGTGGAGAACATGCAAAATATACTGCTTCTCAAATTTATCGGCATTCACGTCATCGCCCAGGAGCACAATTTTGTTCTTTGCCGACAACCGTTTACGTCCCGTGAAGATAAATTCGCCAATTTGGTCCCCCTTTATTCATGCTGCGACGCAACAACTTGCCTATCGCAGGTGGATCTCTGCAAATGGCGCGGGGAGGGTTTGAAGAATGTCGTTTTTCTGCCAAATCCTCCAACTTTTAATCCGGCGCGTGTTACGCCGTCGTCCCATCAAACCAAAAATATCCTTTGGATAGGCCGGTGGACCCGGTGGGTAAAGCGCCCGGACATGGCCATAAGGATATTTGCGAAGGTTCTCGAAAAAGTTCCCGACGCGCGGCTTATCATGCTGGGCGAACATTACAACAGCCCTTATTATCGAGAATGCAAGCGACTGGCGGACACGCTCGGAGTTAGCCATGCGGTGGATATCCTTGGATTTCAAAAGGATATGGAATCTTACTATGCTGACGGGGCCCTGCTGCTGAGCACGTCGCGGGTTGAAGGGTGTCCCATGGTTGCGATCGAGGCGAAGGCCCATGGGGTGCCCATCGTGTCCACCTCCATGCCGTGGGTCGAAGTGCTGCAAAAAGGCTGCATTCAGACGCCAAAAGGAGACGAGTCAGCCATGGTGGAGGGCATCGTTGACCTGTTGCAAAATCCGGAAAAGCGCCGACGACTGGGGGAGGAGGCGCGACTGGATATCATGGAAAACTTTTCCGACGATGTGGTATTCGCCGGATATGACGCCCTCATTCAAGCTGTTTTAAATGGCCCCAATGCGATACATGAGCTCTGCGCCAACTGTCCGCCGATTGATTCGGAAGCCCTGGGAAATGTGCTGAACCACGCCATTGAAGTATGGGACACGTGATAAAACACCCAACCCCGTTCGCAAAATTCCGGTTAGATATTTGCGGGACTAAACAGCTAGGGCGCATAGGAATATGAAGGCGCAAAACGACGCCGAAGAATCGGAACTGATTAAAAACCAATGGCGTGCGGAAACGGTAATTGGAATGCTAAAAAATCGCATCGGAGAATCTTTTTCGCGATTTCGATCATGGGGAACGGTAGCTGCCACCGTCGCAGTCGGCATTCTGTCCATAAACATGAGATTATGAATTTTGCAAACGGGGTAAACTTTGTGCCAGCGAACCACTCATGGACGCGGAAGTAGCAGGGCAAATGCTTGCCGCAGAGGCAAAAGCCTTGCAATAGGCCGCGTTTGCGATGTTCCAGGTACGACCCAAAGCTCGTGAAAGTTGAATTCACTTCGGCCTCCAGCGTCCCGGACGGGGATGTTTTCGGTTATTGGCCAAGGTTTTTTGCTGGGCCACCGGCCTCAGCCGTCGGTTCATGGTACTCTGTTGTATGATACTCAACAGGTTTTGCACCGTCCAATAGAGGATTAAACCGGATGGCAGGCGGTAACAAAAGAAAAGAAAAATCAGCGGCATGGCCTGAAACATGCGTTTTTGCAGGGCGTTTTGCGTGCTCATGGGCGTTATGCGCATCTGAAAAAAAGCCGCCAGCGACATGAGCATGGGCATGGGATTGATGGGAAATCCACCCAGATGCCCAACCGTATCCATGACGGATAAATCCTTGATCCAGAGAAAACCAGCAAAGCGCAATTCCGACGCCGCGCGCAGCATGAAGTAGAGCCCGATGATGATCGGAATTTGAAAAAAAACGGGCAAACACCCAGCCGCCGGGTTAATTTGGTGCTCTTTAAAAAGCTGCAAAGTTTCCTGTTGTACCCGCTGTGGGTTATTTTTGTACTGCGCGCGGATGTTTTCCAAATGCGGCTGAACCTTGGCCATTTCCCGCGTGGATCGTATTTGCGCGTTGGTCAGCGGCCAAAGGATCAGCTTCACCAGCAGGGTTAACAGGATAATCGTCGCCCCCCAGTTGGGAATGAGCCAGTGAATACCCTTCATGCTGAGCAACAAAAGTTTACTGATGAATCCGAACCAACCGAATTGCATTACCAAATCCTGCCGCTGGCCCAGACGATCCAGCCGCGTATATTCCTTGGGGCCCACGTAATAGTCCATGGTCGCAGTTGCGCCGGATTCGTGCTCCACAAGCGGGATAACCAATGTTCCCTCCATGCCCGTTCCAGTTGCCGATGAATCGGTTCCTTGCAGCGCGATGGGTGCCGTGTGAAATGCAACCGCCGGTCGTTGGGGAGTGAGAATGGCAGCAAAAAATTGGTTTTTTACCGCGCCCCAGATAATGTGTTCACTTTCGGCGATGTTTTCCCGGTGAGGCCGGCTACCCAGGCCAAAAAATCCACGACTCGCGTCAAATTTTCGCAGAGAAATGAATTGCGCTTTTTTTCCGTTATAGTGAACAAAGCTAAGATGCTCGCTGTGAATATCTCCCTCCGTTGGCGGGAGGCTGCCCAGGGAAACGCGTAGAAATTGATTTCCCGGCGAGGAGGTCCCGCCATGGAGGCGCACCGTGTGCTGAATCCGGTAGGAGTCATCTCCATTTTCCGTTTTAACAAGCCGATATTCCCGGGTAACGGTTGTTCCATCGGGGAGTAATCCGCGAATCAGGAGTAAATCCACATCCGATTGGACCAGGTCGTAGCACACGTCCCGCAGGTCCACGGTACCGTTTGCCGATATGAGCCATAGAGATAGGGCATCCTGCGTGTTGTCGTAGTCGTCGAAGATCCACGGCTTTTCCGAATTCAGGGCCGCCGGGTATTTTTTGAGCGCGATGAAACGTATGCCACCGCCAATTGGCGAAATTTCTCCGCGAATGTATGCGTTTTCCAGGACAAATCCAGGGCGATCGAGACGTTTTCCAACGGTCGCGGGCAAAGCTTCCGGTACGGCAGGTGATTTTATCCTGGGAGTTCCAGCCACTTGAGCCGCTGCCGGCGAAATCTCCGCCGACTCGACTTGGGAAATGACCCGTCGATTTTCGCTAATAATAATCCAGAAAGCCAGTACGATGGCGGTCAGACCTAGGAATAAATGTTTTTTTTCCATAAATTTTCGAGCTCACGGGATGGGATCGTAGCCGCCGCGATTCCACGGATGGCAGCGGCAAAGACGACTAAAAATGAACGGTAAACTATGCCGTACGCCATATTTGTAGATGCATTCCCGCGCGTACTGGGAACAGGTTGGATGGAAGCGGCACCGGCATGCGGGACCGAAAACAAACAATTTTACCGCCGACAGCAACGAATAAAAAAATAGTATAAGCTGCCACGGAAGCCGCGTCAGTTTACAAATACCCATCGAAGGAGCCATAACGCAAGCTTTCTGAATTTGGCAAGCCGGTATGCGCCGATTGGGTGCGGATTATGTTTCTGCCGCTAGTTTTTGTAACCAGTTAGGGCCATATCGCGGATTATGTTTAGTCGCTCTTGTGCGCACAGTGCTGCCGGAGAATCGGGAGCCTCCGCGACGATATCATTGTAGTAAATGGCGGCAGCGCTCGGACTTTTGCGATTGCGAAGGTAAAAATCCCCGACGCTTAGCTTGTTTTCCGCCAGTAAGTCTTTCATCTCGGACAATCCCCGCTCCGCCTCTTCAGCAAATGAGGAATTGCCGTAAAGGAGTAAAAATTCACGGAGGCAGTTTATCGCATTTTCCACCGCCCTTTGGTCATAAGTGGACCCGGGAGACATTCCGCGGTATACTTGTGCTAGAATCAGATAGGCGCGCTGGGCATCCTCCGTGGCCGAATATTCGTCGATGAGCCGTTCCAACGCTCCAATGGCAACGGCCAGGTCCTTGGTTTTTATGCCCAAAGTAGCGATTTGCTGTAACGCATGCGGCGCCTGTGGACTATAGGGCGCATGATCAACGATGTGTTGGAAGACGCGAATGGCGAATTCCCGATCCCTCAGTCCGGGAATTTTGCCAAAAAAATAATTGCGTTCGCCACCGGCAAGCCGCTGAGCAAGTTCAAACTCAAGCGCAATCGCATTTTCAAAATTGGGGCAATTCGGATACTTATTCAAAAGTTTCTGCAACGTCGTAAAAGCCAGCTGAAATCGCCGCTGGCGCATGTAGGCTTCTCCGCATATTTCCAGCGCCGCGGGAGATTCCTGCGTTTGCGGGAACTTGCGTGCAATAAGCCTACAAATCTGGATTGTTTTTTTTAGTTCCCCATCCCTAAGCAACCGTTTGGCGTCCAAAAGTAGTTCATGGGGTAATATTTGGCTTTCGATGATCTGTTCTTCGACAACGTGTGGCGATACTTCCACCGCGTGCCGAGCGGTTAGGGGCGTTTCACAAAATGCCAACATTCCAATGACAGCCACCGCCGCACTTTTCATTCTTCCCATGTAGCAATCTTCAAGTAAACGCGCCCAAAATGTCGAATGCTTTTCCGTGAAATCGCTCCATACAATTTGGGGCATCCCGCCAAGGCACCATGCGCACGGCTGAATTTGGTCGTCCCGAAATAATTTGGATTAAATGGATATTGCCGAAGTCGCGGATGAAATTGCTTCAATCGCAAAATAGAGATAAATCTTATAATCTTTTTTCATGTAAGGTTTCTCGCTATGTTGCAATTGAAGTGAGAATTAGATGGATATCCACATGTCCCACTTTCACAATTCCGCCGACGGCCCAAATCTTTTCTCCGCATCAGCTTGACTCCGCTTGGTTTTGGCTAAAAATGGCAACCGCAAGGAAATTGGCATGGATCAAAGGAAGAGCGTATACGAGTTTGGCGTGCACACGGACGGTGATGCGAAGATGCGGGAACTCTTGGGCGGGAAAGGTGCCAACTTGGCGGAAATGGCCAAAATCGGGCTCCCCGTTCCGCCGGGATTTACCATAACCACCGCCATCTGTGCCGCGTACACGGCCAACGGATGCAAATTGCCAGCAGAAGTGGAAAAAGAAATGGAAAAAGCTTTAACCAACGTTGAAAAGCAGCAGGGGAAAAAGTTCGGCGATGCCCAAAATCCATTGCTCTTTTCCGTGCGCTCCGGTGCGCGCGAATCCATGCCGGGTATGATGGATACCATTCTCAACCTGGGACTTAACGATGAAACGGTTAAAGGTCTGGCGAGTGCCACCAACAATCCACGGTTTGCCTATGACTCCTACCGGCGCTTTATCCAAATGTACGGAGATGTGGTGATGGAGGTGCGTGCGGCGGACGAACATGCCCACGATCCCTTCGAGGAAATTCTTTCGGCGGTGAAGGCATCCGCGCATGTGAAATTTGACAACGAACTTTCCGCGGAGCAGCTGCAGGAAATTATCCAACGCTACAAAGATCTCATCCAAAAAAGCGCGGGAAAATCTTTTCCGCAAAATGTACACGAGCAATTGCTGGGGGCCATCGGCGCCGTGTTTAAATCCTGGCATAACGAACGGGCCATTCTCTACCGGCGCAAATACGGCATTCCCAGCGAATGGGGAACCGCCGTGAACGTGCAAAGCATGGTTTTCGGCAACATGGGTAGTGATTGTGCAACCGGCGTTGCATTTACCCGGGATCCAGCCAATGGGGAAAACATTTTTTACGGCGAGTATCTCATTGATGCCCAAGGAGAAGACGTTGTGGCCGGCATTCGCACGCCAAATCCAATTGCCGACCTGGCCCGGGACATGCCAGACGTGTACAAGCAGCTGGAAACCGTGCGTGCGAACTTGGAAAAACACTTCCGGGATATGCAGGATTTCGAGTTTACCGTGCAGCAGCAAAAACTTTATATGTTACAGACGCGCAATGGGAAACGCACGGGATTTGCCGCCGTCCGCATCGCCGTTGAAATGGAGGAGGAGGGGCTCATTGACAAGGCCGCCGCCATCAAGCGCATTCCAGCGGATTCCATTTCCTCGCTGCTGGTGCCCATTTTCGACAGCGACGCGAAAAAACATGTCAAATTGATCGGGCGTGGGCTTCCCGCCGGGCCAGGTGCCGCATCGGGAAAGATCTGCTTTTCCGCCAAAAAAGCGGAGGAGTTACACGCACGCGGGGAGAGAGTTTTGCTTTGCCGGGCGGAGACGTCCCCCGAGGACATTCGGGGCATGCTGGCCTCCGAGGGCATTTTAACCAGTCGGGGCGGGGTGAGCTCCCATGCGGCTCTGGTGGCACGGCAGATGGGAAAAGTGTGCATTGTTGGTGCCTCCTGCCTGCAGATGGATTACGCCACGCTCACCATGAAAGCGGGGGATGTGACTCTGCGGGATGGGGATGAGATTTCCATTGATGGCACCATGGGCGAAATTTTTGCCGGGTCCGTTCCCACGGTCCCATCGGAAATTAATCAGGTGCTCCTGGGCACGCTGAAGCCGGAGCAAAGCAAACTCTACGGCATGTACGCCAAATTGATGAAGTGGTGCGATGAATGTCGGAAATTAAAAATTTTTCTCAACGCGGATTCCCCGAAACAGGCGGAAACGGGTCTGCTCTATGGCGGCGAGGGCATCGGACTCATCCGCACGGAGCACATGTTTTTCGAAGGAACGCGCATTGATTACATGCGAGAAATGATTTTGGCGGAAACGGTCGCCGCACGGGAGGCGGCACTGGAAAAATTGCTGCCGTTCCAGCGGGAGGATTTCCTTGGGATCTTCAAAGCCATGAAGGGTTTGCCAGTAACCATCCGCTTCTTCGACCCACCGCTCCATGAATTTGTGCCCCACGACGAATCCGCCCAGCGGGCATTGGCGGCCAAAATGGGTATCAGCTTTGAGAAGGTTCGGGAACGGGTGGACGCGCTCGCCGAGTTTAACCCGATGCTGGGACACCGGGGTTGCCGCCTGGGAATTTCCTATCCCGAAATCAGTCGCATGCAAGCGCGGGCAATTTTCGAGGCGGTCGTACAGTGCAAAAAAGAGGGCGTTTCCGTCCATCCGGAAATCATGATCCCGCTGGTCGGATTCGTTAGAGAACTTCGCAACCAGGTGGATATTGTCAATGCCGTGGCCGGCGAGGTTTCGCGGTCATCGGGGGTCACTTTGGATTACATGGTGGGAACCATGCTCGAATTGCCGCGTGCCTGCATGCGCGCCGGGGAGATCGCGGAAATCGCCCAATTTTGCAGCTTCGGCACCAATGACTTGACCCAAACCACCCTGGGCATGAGCCGGGACGACATGGGAAGCTTCCTGCCGCGGTACAACGAGTTGGAAATTTTCGCCCGCAATCCCTTCGCCACCATCGACGAAGATGGAGTTGGCGAACTGATGGCCCTTGCCGCGGAACGCGCCCGGAAGACCCGCCCGGATATTATCCTTGGTATTTGCGGCGAACACGGAGGAGAACCCAATTCGGTAAAATTCTGCAACAAACTCAAATTGACTTACGTCAGCTGTTCCCCAAATCGCGTTCCCGTCGCCAAACTCGCTGCAGCCCAAGCGGTTTTAGAGCAAAAATGACCCACAACACACCCCATGAAACCACACAAGGCATCGGATGCACGGACCCGCCTGGCGCGAAATACGAACCATTAACTGCCATGTGAGCAAGCTAATAAACGCTCATCACCATCTAATTCTATATCAACAATCTCTTCCTCCTCGGTGGGTATAACACTGTACCATCCGCGCATTAACTCAACAAAGGACCTTGCTACGACGCAAAACGGTTCATAAAATTCTTTTGGCACAAGAAGCGCCAGTGAATTGTACGTACGCCCATCCCTCACGGCCAATTTCACAGTCGCTACGCGCATGTAATAGTTACCGTCCGAACCAATAACACGATTCCTGAAACGGCTATCCTTACCTAATACAATTATATGCGCGCGCGTCTGAAATTGTATATTCACGTGTGTTTTTTATGCGCACGCTGGCAAAATTGCAAACCACGAAAATGTTTTTTACCACAAAAATATAAAGCAAACAAATAATTACATGCCGGATTAATATTGTCAAAATGGGCGAGATTGATACCCAATCGCCCAGAATAATGTTTCCATACATACGGAACCAACACTAAGATGTCGTTAAAATTTCATGCTATAGCAGAAGTGTGGCAATTGCTTCTGGAGGGTAGGCGTCAGCTCGATGCAGAAGTTGCGAATACGCGTGGAGGTGCTGTTCTTTACGGTGCGGATGGGAATCAATGTGCGGTTGGTGACGATTTTAATGAAGACCAACTGAAAGCGGCCGTTGAAAAGGCAGTTGTTGTCCATCTGGGCGGCAACGTGTCTGGAACAGGAATGGCATATCTTGTGCGCGAGAAGAAATATGTCCCGTTGGCGCGTGCCATCAATCGCGGTTTAGTTGGCGATGACAGAACAACGTTTCAGTGCTTTGTTGGCCCGAACCTCGAGTTTATTAGTCATGAAATGCCGGCGCTTCCGAAAGTTGGCTTTTTGCAGGTAGTTGGCAAGTTGGGGGACGGGGGATTTAACGTCGCCGCCATATCGCTCGGGGCCCTGCTCACCTGTTTTCTAAATGCTCTGTTTTCGGGAACGTCGCCGAGTTGGGCTGGCGTGGCAACTTCCTTGGTGGCGTTAATTATAGCGCTTGCCATCGGTGCAGCAGGACAGTTCGCCTATAAATACGTGGCAACGGAGGCATAGCCCGGAAAATTTTTGGGTGATTTTTTAGAGCTTCATAGTGGTTTGTGCCGGGGCTGTCCTTAGGTGTTTGGTCCCGCAAACTCAAGGAGCGGACTTCTCAGGAACCTCGCCGGTTCCTTTGCGAACTCCGCGCACATAGCATCATATGGAGATGTGTAGTGCAAGCTTTTTAGCTTTTTTTGGTGATTGTAGGCCAACAGCCATAGCGCAAGGTGTCGCTTTAGATCATTGAGGGTTTCGTAGAAGTAAATCTTAACCGTGGCATCCTTGATGGACCTATTCATGCG
>JAIRLM010000009.1 GCA_031259325.1 Puniceicoccales bacterium | reverse complement strand
GCAAGGAAAAAAGTTCCAGCATTTTCCATCCGAATACATCCACAGATGGAAGTTTGCAAAGAAATGCTTCTGTAAGTGTCTGGTGGTCGGTTGCTTGTGCCGCATCAACAGTGGTCGGGACGACTGGATTCGAACCAGCGACTTCTTGCTCCCAAAGCAAACGCTCTAGCCAGACTGAGCTACGTCCCGAAGTGGCTGCCCGACAAGGATTCGAACCTTGACAAACAGATCCAGAATCTGCTGTGCTACCGTTACACCATCAGGCAATGATGTATTGATTAAATTTAGTGCGCCGGGAATCAAGACATTTACGCGGCGAGACGTCATTTCCGTTGCCGCTTTGGTCCATGGCGTGTAGGTAGGGCTAATGGTGGATTTGGAAAAGTTCCTGCTCATCGCCGGGCCATGTGCGATCGAGAGCACAGAAATCTGCGACCGCGTGGCTGAGGAATTGGCAAAAATTCAAAAAGCGCACCCGGAAATTTCCGTTGTATTTAAGTCTTCCGCCGACAAGGCCAATCGCTCCGCCGTCCAAAGCTACCGAGGATTTGGAATGGAGCGGGGACTGAAAATTCTTTCTTCCGTTAAGGAGCGTTTTGGCCTGCCCATTACCACGGATTTTCACACGCCGGACCAGGCAAAAATGGTTGGAAGCGTCGTGGATATCATACAAATTCCCGCGTTCCTCTGCCGGCAAACGGACATGCTTAAGGCTGCGGCGGAAACGGGGAAAATTGTGTCCGTCAAAAAAGGACAATTTTTATCACCCTGGGACATGCGGCACGTGGTGGAAAAATTACGCGCCTTTGGGGCAAAGAAAATCATCCAAATGGAACGTGGGACGTCCTTTGGCTATGGTAACCTGGTGGTGGACATGAGATCCTTTCAGATCATGCGCGAAAATCGGCGTCTAGTGGTCTACGATCTCACGCATAGCCTGCAGTTGCCGGGAATGGGAGCCAATGAAACCCGGGGTGCCCGTGAGTTTGCCGATACGTTAGCCCGTGCTGCCATCGGCGCCGGTATAGATGGCCTGTTCATTGAAACGCACCCCAATCCTGATAAGGCGCTTTGCGACCGTGAAACGCAGCTGCCACTGGATACACTTAATGAACGTATGGAAATTTATCTAAAATTGCATCGAATGGTCAGGGGTTTGGGATAGACGCTCACACACGAGCATTCGGCATAATTTCCGCCCGGGGGCATCGCGATCATTGCGCAATCAAAGTTTCATGCGGCAAAACGCATTGGAGGCTCTCCCGTCTGGGCACAAAAAAAACCCCATTTAATTGGGGCTCTTAATCTTCCCGCGAAAAACACCCAATGGATGGGGATGCATTACGGGCTGCCGATGACGAAAGGGCAGGGGCTCTTAGAACCCTATTTCAACGGCTCCACCAAGCCACACGCAGTTCTTGTGTTTGCCGCCGAAAATGGCATTTGTCCAGCTGGCTTCAGACGCCGTGTTGCCGCTATAGGAAACGCGGCCCTTGAACGTGACATTGTCGTTGTAATGGTAAGCGGCAACGCCCTCAAAGCAGTAGTAGAAGTAATCCTTGCTGTCGTCATTGAAGGTCGGCGTTACAACGGCCAAGAAATTCCCGCCATAGGGACGCTTGGTGTAGTCGTAGCCGACGGTTGCCTTTACCTCCAGGCTGATGTTGGTCAAACCAAGTGTCGAAAGGTCCCAGGAATATGCACCGGAGCCAACAAATGCGAATTCCTCCCGTTCAATGTCATAGAACGCGTACACGCTCGGATCGCAGAGGATGTCAAAGTGGACACCGCCATAGATCTCATTGGTATTGCGTTTGATGTTCACTGGTTCGTCTTCAATTGCCAACAATGACCTGTAGTTACGCAGATTCGTGTAGATGTGCGCAACGTAGCCAACGTCGGCCTTGATCAAACCTCCAGCTCCGAATGTATACCCCACATAGGGAGATATGCTATTTGCCGACCAAAAGGACGAATACCACGGGAGCGCTGGCAAACCCTCGAAACTATTGACAATCGCATCCCCGGAAGCCTTACCTGTTGTATCAAGTAAATATGCCTTCGCGGCAGTGTCTTCTCCTGTTCCCATGACAAGCGGAATCTGCTCCCAGGAATCTTTGAACATTAAAACGGACGTGGCGCCGCCGTACAGGTGTCCACCGCCAATGTCCGCCCCCAGCTCCAGCCCGAACTGCACGTTTTCCTGGCCCTCCTTGCGCCCATGATTAACGTATTCCGACTCATACCCCAGTTTGGCATCAAACGAGAGCACAGACAAATCCAACGCTGGCAATGCATTCATACCAAGCGCTCCAACAAGTGCCGCACAGGCGAGTGTCCTTTTCATGCTTTTTCCTTTTTCGTCACCGGATTCAGTAAATCCTACTGGGATTAAAGTGCGCAAAAGACGTTAAACAAGTTTTTTTTAAAATTTTTCAAATTTCTCTCCGGACCAACTAACTTCGGGCCTAGGATTTAGCTGCCCGCCCCATGGACAAGTGGCGCCCGATGCGTATTTTACGCTTGCAAGCGAGCCCACTCGGCGGATTCTACGGCCAAGTAATGGGAAGGCCTTACAATTTTAAAATAATAGAAGAAAAATGGCAAAAACGTTGTCGGGAGAAAGATACTTTTTGCGCGAAAGATTTCAGCGATGAGCCCAAATATTATGCCTTGGATATGTTCCCCTATCCATCGGGGGCGGGGCTGCACATCGGCCACCCGGAGGGCTACACGGCGTCGGACATCCTCAGCCGCTACTTTCGCGCGCGCGGGTATAACGTGTTGCATCCCATGGGGTGGGACGCGTTCGGGCTCCCTTCCGAGCAGCACGCCATTCAAACGGGCACGGACCCGCGGATCAACACGCAAAACAACGTGGACACGTTTCGCCGGCAAATTCAGCGCATCGGTTTCGCCATCGACTGGTCCCGGGAGGTCAACACCACGGATCCGCACTATTACCGCTGGACCCAGTGGATTTTTCTCCAAATGTTTAAGCATAATCTGGCTTTCGTCGACAAGCGCCCAATTTGGTGGTGCCCGGCGCTCAGGTCCGTTCTGGCCAATGAGGAGGTCGTCGACGGCCTTTCCGAGCGCGGAAGCCACCCGGTCGAGCGCCGGCCCATGCGCCAGTGGATATTGCGCATCACGGCCTACGCGGAAAAACTTTTAGAGGAATTGCCCGGGTTGGATTGGCCAGATTCCACGAAGCGGCAGCAAATCGCCTGGATCGGCCGGTCCCAGGGGGCGGAGGTGGATTTTCCCATCCAAAATTCGGAAAAGCGCCTCTCCGTTTACACCACGCGGCTGGATACGCTACTGGGCGCAACCTATCTCGTCGTCGCGCCGGAACATCCCATGCTGGAGATCATTACGCCGCCGGAGCAGCGGGACGCGGTGCGCGATTATCAGCAAAAAACGGCCAAGAAAAGCGACCTGGACCGCACGGATCTGGCAAAGACAAAAACAGGGGTTTTCAGTGGTGCCCATGCCGTTCATCCGCTGACCGGAGAGCCGCTGCCCATCTGGGTTTCCGACTACGTCCTGATGTCCTACGGCAGCGGCGCCATCATGTGTGTTCCCGCCCATGACACACGGGACTTCGAATTCGCCCAACTCTTCCACTTGCCCATTCGCCAGGTCATAGGCCCGGTGAATGCCGATGCGGACGCGACCATCCCCTACTGCGAACGGGGAATTTTGTGCAATTCCGGCGAATACGACGGCATGACCTCCGATGCCGCCCAGGAGGCCATCATCAACCGCTTGGAAAAAAGTGGCATGGGCCGGCGACGGGTTAATTATAAGCTGCGCGACTGGTTATTTTCCCGCCAACGCTACTGGGGGGAACCCATCCCGATCGTGTGGGTTAGCGCTGACGACTTCGCCACCATTTTACGCACGCCGGGCTCGCCATTTCTTGAATTCATGCCACCCGAGCCGGTTTGCTACGAGGAAGGTGGGCAAAAATTCTATGCCATTCCGCTGCCTTCTAAGGACTTGCCCCTTGAGCTTCCCCGGGCGGAGAGTTACCTGCCCTCCGACGACGGGGAAAGCCCCCTGGCACGTTTGGATTCGTGGGTTTCCGTTTGGATACATCCGCAAACGGGCGAAATACGGTCCCGGGCGGACGATCGACCCTCCGGCGAATGGTTGCCGGCCCGGCGGGAAACCAACACCATGCCCCAATGGGCGGGATCCTGCTGGTACCACCTGCGTTACATGTCCCCCCGCTGTGAGACGGCACCGGTGGATCCGAAAATTGCCGATTACTGGCGCGCGCCGGATTTTTACATCGGTGGCGCGGAACACGCGGTCTTGCACCTGCTTTATGCGCGCTTCTGGCACCGATTTCTCTATGACATCGGCGTAGTCCCAACCAAGGAACCATACCCGCGCCTGTTTCACCAGGGAATCATCCTGGGCGAGGACGGCGAAAAAATGTCCAAAAGCCGTGGGAATGTGGTCAATCCGGACACAATCATCCAAAGCTCCGGCGCCGATGCCCTGCGGCTCTATGAAATGTTTCTCGGCCCACTGGAGGCGGTTAAGCCCTGGGACACGCGTGGAATCGAGGGCGTCATCCGCTTTTTGAAGCGCACGTGGAAGTTTTATGACGAAGTTTCCGTGGATGATGGCCCGGATGGTGACGATACCCAACGGTTGCTGCACGAATCCATTCGGAAGGTGCGCGAAGACATTGAAGGCCTGCGGTTTAACACGGCCATCGCGCAGTTGATGATCCTACTAAATCACCTGCACAAGCTGCCGCGCGTTTCCCGATTCACCGGCGAAAGTTTCGTCCAGTTGCTGGCGCCATTTGCCCCGCATATTTGCGAGGAAATCTGGGAGCAATTGGGCCACGGGGAAAGTATTGCACACGCACCAATTCCCGATTTTGACAGCCAATGGTTGACCCTGGAGGAGGTAACCGTTGTGGTGCAAGTCAACGGCAAGCGGAGGGGGGAAATTTGCGTGCCCACGGATGCGGCGGAGTCCGATGTCTTGGCAAAGGCGCGGGCATGTGAAAATGTCATCCCCCATCTCCGCGGCCGAAAAATTGTTAAGGAAGTTCATGTGCCCCATCGAATCGTTAATTTCGTTGTTCGCTAGGCGGAAAAAAAACGCACCTCCACGCGCGGATTCATCGGCCTCCCGGATTCCAACGCGCTTCCTGCCGGATAATTTTTTCCCGTCGGATGGCATTTCGCTGCTCGCAGGCCGCGGGGACTACCCACTACTCTGCGCGTCCCGCATGCAGGCCGCGGGAATTCCCGTTTCCCTTGTCGCCTCCGAAGACGCCTCAAATGAGCTCTATGAGCGTTTCCCGGAACATCGGCGAATTCGCTACAACGCGGGACAGGTGGGAAAAATTCTCCAACGGCTGAAGGAAAATGGGCATCGTTGGGCCATAATGGTGGGACAAGTCGCGCCAAAGCGGCTGTTTCACGGTTTGAAATTCGACTGGGCGGCCATCCGCATGCTATCCCACTTGCGGCGGCGAAACGCGGAAACAATCTTCGGAGCACTCGCCGAATCCATTGAAAAATGTGGGGTGAAAATTTTGGACGCGCGCACGTTCATGGACGAAGATCTTGCCACGGAAGGATTTATGACGCGTCGGCATCGACCCCCGGTGGGCGTGGAACACGGCATCGAGGTGGCGCGGGCGGTTGCTTCGTTGGACGTCGGCCAGGGGGTGGTGGTCCATCGGGGCACGGTTCTTGCGGTGGAGGGATTCGACGGAACGGACAAAATGCTAACCCGATGCAAGGAGTTCAAAACGAAACCCAAGTGGTTCATTAAGACCTCCAAACCCAACCAGGATTTTCGCTTCGACGTGCCCGTGGTCGGCCTGCGAACTCTGGAATCCATGCGCGAGGGTGGCATCAGTGGCATCGCCGTGGAATCCGGCCGCACCCTGCTTTTTGACAAAAAGACTTTTTTAGAACACGCGGACCGGCTTGGCATTGCGGTTTATGGGTATGGACATTGCGCACCTAGCCACCGCGGCAAACGATAGCGGTTATGTCCGTGCTGGCTAGGATCTTAGTTGTATTAGACCCGACAAAAAAGTGCCGAATGCCGGAGTGGCCATAGGCCCCCATGATGAGCATGTCGATGGAATGCACTTCGCTGTACCGAACGATGGCCTCATCCACACTTCCACTCAGCGTGGCGGTAATCGCATTGATGCCGGCGTCCTTGAGCGATTGACAAATTTTGTTCAACGGCGATTCCCCGGCCGGCGTGACATTTTCCGGCTCAACGGTGACCAGGTGCACTTCCCCGCGAAATAGTGAACCAAAGCCTAGTAGATGTCGTACGGCCGCCTCGGAATGTTCACTCCCATCGTAGGCGATCATTATGCGTTTGGCCGCCGTGTGTTTTTCCGCCGCGACCAAACATGGTACTGTGGAGGCTTTGATGATGCGCTCAGCCGTACTGCCAATGTGTTCCTTGAAATTGCCAGAATGTTCCCCGCGACGGCCGATGACGATGAAATCGACGCCACGTTCGTTTTTGATAAATTCGCCAATGATGTCCAAAATAAATCCATGCAGGTGGTGGAAATCCACGTGTTCCCCGTAATTACCGTTTTGAAAAATATCCCGGACTTTTTTTTCAACGCGTTTGGCCTTTAATTCTTCCAAGGCACGCAGATGGCCGAGAATCTCGGGGGTTACCCCATCGGGTTCCAATCCGGTAACAATACAGGATTCAAATGCGCGGATGTCGCTGACATAGAGCACGTCCACGTGGGCGCGGCTAATTTTTGCAAGCGCAAGCGCATGGGCACAGCAACTCGCTGCCTGCGGCGAACTGTCCACGCACACGAGAATATTTTCCATAGGAACATTGTAAGTGAACGCGGAATAAGCGAAAGTGAAAATTGGTTCCGCTGCAAAGCTCGTCGAAATCACTTGACGGGCCGGTTGATGCCTCTCAAATCGATGGCGAGGTTTTGGGGTTGTAGCTCAGTTGGTAGAGCGCATCGTTCGCAATGATGAGGTCGTCGGTTCGATCCCGATCAGCTCCACCACGCGCGCATGGGCATACCGGAAGTTTTTGCCATAGATTTCGAGGGAACGACTCGGGACGGTGTTTGGGAGTTTGGGCTCGTTCAGCTTAAACAAGAGGAAGTTGTAAACCCGTTGACCGAAATTTGCGCGGTTTCTGCGGAAGCGTCGTTTTTTTTACGGAAGTCCCGAAAACCAACACAACCAACAGAAGGCATCAAGCCGTTCCAAAGGTATTTTTCACTTTTTAAATCCCTGAGAAGGCGGGGAATTTTCGCCGCCCATCGGGCGCAGGTTGAGCTTTCCTTGCTGCGAAACTCCTGGCCGTCACCCGGATTTGTCCCCAATTTTTTAAATGAGACCATTCCATCCCACGGGCTTACCTGGGGTCCATGCATTGATACATTTGTCCTTTGCCGCCGGTACTTTCCGCAACTCAAGACTCACACCCTGCGGGACGCCGTGGAGTCCTTTGCTCTCGCCGATGAATTGCAGACATTGGTGCGTAAAATGTGTCCACCCGGCCGACGCACCTTTCATTGTGCACTTTTTGATGCCATCGGCTGTGCGTTGGTTTTGCGCCATATTTTAGTCACCATTCCCCTGACGCTCACGCAAGCCATGGAGCATAGTCTCCCCTGCGTGCGCCTTCAATCCCAGCTGCAGGGAAATCTTTTCTAATCTTCGAAAAGCGATCAGCGTTTGCAAAATGCCACAGCTACTCAATCGCCCGGGTCTCAAACAGCGACCCTCCGTCCGTTTGCGACAGCGTTTGGAAATTTTGTCACTGCCCCGCTGGCGTCTGCTGGCCCACGCATATGCCACGGGATTTACCCAATCGCTGGATGGCGAAACGAGCCCGCTCAATTGGATAGCCTCCGAAAAGTCCCGGGAGGCCAAGTTGCTGGAGGAAATGCGGCTCAATCACGACTATGATTCCAAACAGGAAAAAATTCTTACGGAACTCGTCGGCAACTTGGATGCGCACGGATTCCTGGCAGACTCCGTTGATGCCATTGCCGGGCGGTTGCAAGTTTTGGAACAAGAGGTCCAAGAGGTGCGCCACGATCTGCGAAATTTTGAGAACCAGGGCATCGGCAGTCTTCATTTCGTAGATTTCCTTCTGTTTCAGCTGGCAATGGTAGTGGAAGAAGGCGATGACCCAGTTCCACGAAAAATGTTTCAATTCTTTTCCAAAATTCAACGGAAGGGAGGGTCAATGGACTTCATCCATGTCATGCGCCGGGTTTACCGGCAACTCGATGGAGAATTCTTGGATTATTTTCGCACTGGAAAAATTAAAATGACCCCATGGCCGGTGGATGGGGAAGCGGTTAAATCTCGGGCGCTTCCGGACGTTTACGTGTCAATCGTGGATGGAATACCCAAGGTGGACGTCCCGCGTGATTTCCAGGATTCGCCGGCCGTGGGAAGAATTGAGAAAAATTTTCGCGCCCTGCGGACGGCAATCGACCTGCGGGAATCGACTTTAAAGCGGGTGTGCGCGCGAATTTTCATCCATCAAATGCCATTTCTGCTCCGTGGCATTGAAGCTCTTAATGCCGTGACCCAAAAAAAAATCGCCGATGAGCTAGATCTTGCTCCATCGACCGTCTCGCGGACACTGGCGAATAAATACGCTCACACGCCCCATGGAACTTTTCCGCTGGTGGATTTCCTTCCAGTGGAGCTTTCTTCATCAAAGCTTTATATTGGCTACCTCATGAATCTCACCATTAAAAAGTCCTGGGAAAACGCTCTGCTCAGCGATCAAAAAATGGCGGACCACATCCGAAAGAGCTTTGGTGTAAAAATATCCCGCCGGTTCATCGCTTCGATCCGGCGGACGGCTGAATAATTTCTGAGCAAAAACGCCAAACTGGCTCACGCGGAAACATTTAGGACTAAAAGCCGTTTGGCTGCGCGGTTATTCGGTTATAGTTTTCGTCATTCGGAGGGTCCGCCGGAAAATTTCATTTGCTAGAACTTGGACACATTCGGCGACGGTCATGATTTCCTGTTCCGGCGTGCACAACCTGGAACGG
Source organism: Puniceicoccales bacterium (assembly GCA_031259325.1). GTDB lineage: Bacteria > Verrucomicrobiota > Verrucomicrobiia > Opitutales > JAIRLM01 > JAIRLM01. Next base: position 4,602 of record JAIRLM010000009.1, on the reverse strand, counting down.
ATGGAAACCGTACGATTTTCAGCTTCGTTTTCTCCGATAATGAGAACGTATGGGACTTTTTCCGTTTCCGCCCGGCGGATTTTGGCGCCCAATTTATCCGAACGCCCGTCGACGGTCACGCGTATTTTTTTTTCTTGCAGGGCGTGGCGCACCTCCTCGGCGTAGGGATTCAGCGGATCACTCACGGGGAGGACGCGCACCTGCTCAGGAGCCAGCCAGAGTGGGAAATCCCCGGCAAAGTGCTCGATGAGAATCCCCGTAAAGCGTTCCATAGACCCAAAAGGCGCACGATGGATCATGACCGGCCGATGGGGTAAATTATCCCTGCCTATGTAAGTCAAATCGAACCGTTCTGGAAGATTGTAGTCCACCTGGACCGTCCCAAGTTGCCAATCACGGCCGATCACATCGCGTACCACGAAATCTATTTTTGGCCCATAGAAAGCCGCTTCGCCAACTTCCTCCCGGTATGGCACGCCCAGTTTTTTAACCGCCAGGCGCAGGGCATTTTCCGATTTTTCCCAGCCTTCCGGAGAACCGATGTATTTATCCGATGCGGGGTCGTGCAGACCAATGCGCACGCGATAGTCATCCATGCCCAATGTGCCAAAAATCTTTTCCACCAAGGAAATGCATCCCAAGATTTCCGCTTCCAATTGGTCCTCGGTGCAAAAAATATGGGCGTCGTCCTGGGTAAATCCACGCACGCGGGTCATGCCGTTCAGTTCCCCGGATTGCTCCCAACGATACACACTGGCAAACTCCGCAAGCCGGCAGGGTAGGTCGCGGTAGGATTTGGGACTGTTTTTGTAGATGCAAATATGTGCGGGACAGCTCATGGGCTTGAGCAAAAAGCCGTCCACTTCACCCCGCTCGAGAGCATTCCTCACCTCTCCGATGGTCATGTCCAAGGGTAAATTTTCCCGGTCCAGCATGGGCTCAAACTGCGATTCCTTATAATAGGGAAAGTGTCCGGAGGTGCGGAACAGTCCCAGACGCGCGATGTGCGGGGTCATAACCAGTTCATAGCCCTGCTTGACGAGCTCTTCGGTGATAAAACGTTGTAGCTCCATGCGGATGGTCGTCCCCCTGGGGAGCCACAGGATGAGCCCACTTCCCACGTCTTCGTCGATGGTGAACAGCTTCAACTCCTTGCCCAGTTTGCGATGGTCGCGACGCTTGGCCTCTTCGAGGGACTTTAAATAATTGTCCAGTTCCTCTTGTGTCCTAAAGGCGGTGCCATAAACGCGCTGCAGCTGCTGGTTGGCTTCCGATCCCCGGTAATAGGCGCCGGCGATATTTAGCAGCTTAAAAGCGCCGATTTGTCCCGTGGATGCCACGTGTGGGCCGCGACATAGGTCAACGAAGTTTCCCATCGTATAGATGGAAATGGTTTCTCCTGTGGGAATATCCGCCAGGCGTTCCAATTTGTAGCCCTGGCCTTGGCGTTCGAAAATTTCTCGCGCCTCTTCGCGGCTCACTTCCTTTCGCTCAATGGGAATGTTTTCGGCGATAATTCGGGCCATTTTTTTTTCGATGTCCGGCAAATCCTTCAAAGTGAGTGGCCGCACGCCGTCGAAATCGTAGTAAAAACCCGTTTCCGTTGCAGGGCCGATGTCGATTTTCGTTCCCGGGAAGAGCTCCAAAACCGCTGCCGCAAGCACGTGTGCCGCCGAATGACGCATTTGAGTCAACTCCGCAATTTCGTCCATGGGCCCACCAATGACTTTTATCTGCACGCCACAAGATTTTTCCAAATTCCTACAATTGCGGAGACATGCGCATTTTTCGCAAATAGTTTATCAACATTTGTAAAAAAAATTGACTTCATCCCACCACGATTTTAAACTTTTTTTCATATGAGCGCAGGCGCAGTTAACAGTAAGGTTCCAGCTCAATTGCCTGTAGACGGAACAGCGGTCCAAGCAAAGACGCAGGTTAGCACGAGAGCGGTGGTAACGGGTATAATTGTTGGTGTGGTGGCTGTTGGCATATGTTTCGCAGTTATTTTCGCAACGCCGATTGGTCCACTTGTAATAGGCGCGTTGGCCGTATCGCCCGGTGCCGGTCTCGCTCCAATCATTATTGGTGTCGCTTGCGGTGGCATAGGTGCAAGTTTCGGGTTCCTCGGTGTTTTTGTTGCCCATAGGTGTACTTCTCGCTCCCAGCCGCAACAGCGAAGCGAGTTAGCTGTCGATGATGCCGACGATCTCACGGATGATCCAACCAATGGCGGCGGGTCCAGTGGTGATTTGGGTCCAGGTAGTCCCAGTGCTGGTGGCAGTTCCGTTGGTGATGTGCCGCCGCCACCGCCACCATTGTTTCCATCGGGAACAGAAGACACGGAAGATCCGGGTCAATTTCTAAAGCAAATAACCGACCCAAATGTGATTAAATCGCTGACGCAACACGCTGGCAGTCCGGCTGAGATTTTAGTGAATAGCAACGGTTACGTGGTAATCAAGGATGGCGAAAGATATTTTTCTGTTTTTGGCAGAGATGGAGCGCAGGTGCATCGAAGCGCCTTTGTTAACGGGAGGATCAACGGCAGCGAGCTATTTTCCACGGTGGCAGTGTGTATCTCGTCCGATTTGTTAGCAGATACAAATAATATCCCAGTCTACGGTTTGTCGCCAGCGCCACTACCCAGTGGAATCCCGCCGCCGCCGTCTGGTAACGGACCGCATCCGCTGGCAACCGACAAACCAAAAGCTGGAAAATTGGTGCCGCTGGGTGATATAGATGCAGAGAAATCGAAGTTGTATCCGAACGGGCTCGCGGTTACTAAAAAAGGTCAATTAGTGGATGGGCGCAACCATGTCGACACGGAAGATACGGGCGGTATTATAATAATGGGAGGAATAAACCCTCATTTAAACGGCATAAATGCAAATATTTGCATAAGGGACTCCGAAGGAAAGTATCGCATTCCACTTTATGCATTGCAAAATGCGCATAAAACGGGTGAACATGCTCTCCCGGAGGAGTGGATTGATACGGACGCCGTTGCCCCAGACAAGCCAGCATCGGCACCAAAGGCAGCGCAACCAAAGGTAGAATTACCGGATTTGAGTGTAGCGCATGTGGAGGAATTGCATGATGGCCTCGGCGTAGCCGCCGGAAAAGATGGCGTTGTTGAATATCTCGTCGATATGCGGGATGGTGCAAATAGATGGGTTTTGAATAAAGACAGCCAACCAATTCCATGGGGCTTTTTAGAAAACGGAAAAATTCCCAGTTGGTTTACGGCTGGTGTGAATGGTATTCCGGATACCTGGGTTGTGCTCAAAAAACGCGATATACCAGATGGTTATAGTTTACGAGCAGGAAATGTGCGATTCCGCGGGGTTGACATTCGGAATATGGAGATACTGGCCGGGAATGGAATTACTTGCACCCAGCGCAATGGGAATTTGTCGGTCCCTCAAGGAAGGACAACATTGCCTCTAAAAACTAAAACTGGAATGTTATTAAACATTCGCCACTTGGTGGACGGGAAAATACCAGCATCCATGTTGGATGATGGTTCGAAAGCGTGGTTAAGGGACTTCCTCAAGGACAAAACGCTCACCGAGTTGTGGAATGACGTGGCGACTGCAGAATCAAGAGTTCGTACCGCCAGTGCTGAACTGGATGAATTCGAAATTGCCGCAAAAACTTTGCCGAACCTGTTGGAGAGCTTCCCTACTACCCTGAAAGATGCTATGCAAGCCGCAGGAATTGAAACAGATATACCCGATGGTAATGATTACTATGCCCAACGGCAGAAAGTTCTCAACGTAAAAAATGCGGTATGGGAATATCTTTTAGCGAGCAGCACGGATGTTAGTAGAAGAAGAACTAATCTTAAAAAAATCATGTTCGACCTGTCAGACAAGGATTGTATGAAAGCGTTAGACAAGGATCGTGAGGAAAAGTTTACGAAATTTATAGGATCGTTCGCCGAACTCAGGGATGCGCTGCAAGCAGCGCGACTAGCGGGAATTCAAACTTTAGAGTCCGTTGGAGTTGCTGTCGAGAAGGAGATAGAAAAACTGAAAGCTGCCCAGTCTGCTGAAAGGGCAAAACTGGACGCGGTTAAGGCTGAGTTGGAATTAATTAAAAATGGTATTACTAAATACAAAAGGGTGGTTGCCGATGGATAGAATTCTTATGAAACGCAAAAAGTATATGCCGCACAATAGCGGCACTTGACAAGTTTTTATAGATGCGCCTTCCAAAATTAATCACCATAGTAATTTTTCGGCTTAGATTCTGTGAAACACGATTTTTTGAATTACACACGCCGTGAAAGGAGGTAATAATTTTGGGTGAATCGACCTCTGCAAGAAATCCGATGTGACTTGCAAAACTAATTTCTATGATAATTTTCCGGCCTAGATTCTGCAAAATACGATTTTTGGTGATTTTTGTTTAAAAATGTCCAGCGGTGGCTAGTTAGGCATAATGGAAAAGCTTAAGCTAGCCATGAGTTCCATGTATGCGCTCATTAACGGTTTTTGCAAGGAAAATTCGCTCGGATTTTCGCAAGAAACTGGACGGCCTCCACGGATGTCTTTTGCGGTGATATTGACCATATACATCAGGTTCCTTTTGAGTCGT
>JAIRLM010000004.1 GCA_031259325.1 Puniceicoccales bacterium | reverse complement strand
GCAAGGAAAAAAGTTCCAGCATTTTCCATCCGAATACATCCACAGATGGAAGTTTGCAAAGAAATGCTTCTGTAAGTGTCTGGTGGTCGGTTGCTTGTGCCGCATCAACAGTGGTCGGGCTGATGAGATTCGAACTCATGACCTCTTGCACCCCATGCAAGCGCGCTACCAGGCTACGCCACAGCCCGCAAATGGAAGGTCAGGCACTCCACGGCGCCTGGGGTACCTCGTCACCGCTGCTTCCTTCCGGATCTCGCGGAGTTCACGGGCCACCAGCGCATGAAACCCAACCCACGTAGACGGTGGCAGAAAAATTTTTCCAGGCAACGGTAAAGTTGGCAGTTTCTTTAGGTTTTTTTCGAGCATTCAATTGGCAAATGCGCGCAAAGGAGTTGCGTTTACGAAAAATACGACTAAATTGTCTACGAATTGGGGGTCAAATTTGAAGAATGTCCTTTTTCCGCGGTTTAGCGATGCCGCACTTTGGTGGAAAACTGCTTTGGGCACCGTGCTCATGTTCATACCAGGTGTAAATCTGCTTGCATTCGGGTATTTATATCGGTTCCTGCGGTCGCCAAAATTTGAAACGGATGGTGGGATTAGCTTACCACAGTGGGGTGATTGGCGGCAACTCCTCATTGATGGTATCCGGCTTGCTGTGTTTATACTCGTTTACGTGTGCGCGGCGCTTGGGCTTTCTTTCTTTACCCAACGCTTTTTCTACTTTGGGAGTTTGGGCTATCTTACTCTGCATTTAACGCGGATTTTCCCATTTTTCATGGTCATTTTGCAACCGCTATTTCTCGTAGCACTCGCAATTTATCAGCAACGGGAACGACCACGGGATCTCTTGGATGTTTGCGCCATTGCCCATCAATTAAAATACGTGTGGTGGCCCATGCTTTGGCCGGCCCTGGGTTTTTGGGGATTGCAGGCCGTGTGCGGTGTCCCATACGGGATCGTCTGCCTTTACGGCATCGCATGGTTTGCCGGCTTCGGAATCCTTTTTGCGTGCTTCAATGAGCTTATACGTCACTACGGCGATCGTATGGAAGATAGGAAAAGCGCAGCATAGCTTCTGGTTGCGCCCCGCATTGGCAAACCTCAAAAATTGCGAACAAACGCGGCGGAGAAGGTGCGGGCCGTTGTTTGCAAATTTCGCTGGATTACAAAAATTGCCACTCGATGTATGTCCGCATTGCTCTCGATGATTGTTGGTCAAACGCCCCGCTGCCAGTTACCGAGTAGCTGGCGCACACTGGTCTTGGCGCAGGCGGTCTAATATCCCATTAATGATACGCTTGGAATCATCCGACGAGTATTGTTTCCCCAATTCAATGGCCTCGTTAATTGTTACAACGTGGGGAATATTTTCGCAGTAAAGCATTTCATAAACTGCCAGACGTAGAATGGCCAAATCCACCTTGGCCAGGCGATTAAAATTCCAACGGATGAGCATGGCACCAAGTCGTTTATCGATTTCGCGTACACGCTCCAGTGCCCCGAGGGCCAATGACTTGGCAAAATTATACTTTTCCTCTGGAATTCCAAGCATGTCCACTAAGTCTTCCCAAAGCGATTCAAATGAATCCCTTCGCGAAACTTCTTGGGCGTAAATGAGCTGCATGGCCAACACCCGGTTATCCCGCCGGCTAATATTTGACTGTGCATCGTCCATGGCAAAGAACTTCGCCCGTAGGGGAGCGGCGCACACGGCCAATGTCAATGGCCTTTCCGTCAGGAATGTCTCAGTGTGTGCATGATTTCTTCTATGGGCCGCCTGCGGCTATTTTCAATGGCTAGCAGTAAGGAGACGGCAAAGGTGGTTTCCGGGGATACGGAAAATTGCAACTGACGCTCGTGGCCGGTCAACGTATCCAGGAGTAAGACTATTGTTGTACGTTCCGCGTCGTTCCTTTGGGTGGCGGTTATGAGTCGCCTTTGCAGCTCTTCCCTCACGTCGATGCAGGCGCGATAGAAATCAACGCCCAATCTATTCCATTCTTCGGCAATGGCAAGTGCGCGCTTGTCATCCCAGCCTATGAGCGCATCCACTAGGGCACGGACTTCATCTTCACCTGCCAGGGCAAACATGGAGAGCACGTCCTGCCCGCAAATATTCCTTCCGCAAAAAGCGATCATCTGCTCCAGTAGCGACTGAGCATCTCGCATGCCTCCACCGGCCATGCGGGTAATCGCTTCGATGGCACCGGGCTCGATGGTAACCCCTTCGGCAATGGCGATTTCTCCAAGTCGTTTTTTTATTAATTCCCCAGAAATGGGTCTAAAATTGAATCGCTGGCACCGGGAGACAATGGTGGGCAACACCTTTTGTGCGTCCGTGGTGGCAAAGACAAATTTCACGTGCTCAGGAGGTTCCTCCAAAATTTTCAACAGTGCATTGAACGCGGCATTGGTCAGCATGTGCACCTCATCGATGATGAAAATGCGATAGCGGCATTCCGCGGGCGCGTAAATACATTGCTCCCGGAGGGCACGCACTTCATCCACGGAATTGTTTGAAGCGCCGTCAATTTCAAGCACGTCCAAATGCGTTCCCCGCCAAATGGCCGCACATACGGGATCGTCAGGGTCGAAATTCGCCGTTGGTTTTTCTGCGGCATTGAGGGCCATGGCGAAGAGTCGGGCCGTGGTAGTTTTTCCGGTCCCGCGGGAACCGGCGAACAAATAGGCGTGAGCAATGCGGTTGCGTTCGATGGCGCGGGTGAGCGTCCGTATGACACATTCTTGGCCCACCACTTCATTGAAACGTCGTGGCCGCCAACGGCGGGCAATCACTTTGTAACCCATTGCGACGATGGTTTAGATTGGGTGGGAGCAAAATGCAATCTAAGGGTTTGAATCGTCCGTCGATGCCGGCGTGAATCTGTTGTTTTGCGGGTCATACAGCGACAATCTCAACATATTGATGTGCTCACCACGGGCGTTCACCCACTCATATTCGTTGCCATGCCGAATCACACCAAATTGGCTATCGGGACACCAGTTGGTCCATATGAGGGGGATAAATTGTCCATCTTTAATGTCATCAAAACTGTTAATTTTCGGAATAATGGCATTGGCTTCATGGTTTTCGGGCGAATCTCCAGCTTTTCTGGAAAATGTGAGTCCCGCCGGATAAAGTTGTCCAGCCAGAATGGAATCATTTCTTTTTAATTCAAGCATTTTCTCCAACAAAATGCGCGGATTGTTTCCGTCGTTCGGCAAAAGATCGGTGCGTGCCTCTTTAGAAAACATACGGCTGGTTACTTGCCCATAATTGCCGCCAAGTAGCACATCCTTCCCCCACGGAAAACACGTCGGTTGCTTACCAAGGTAGGCAATGATGAACTTCCTCAACCAACTTGGCATACCACAGCGTTTTAAAAGCGTGGCCAAAGGAATATTAAGACTATAAAAGCCGGGGGCCCTTTGTTCGAAAAAGCACTTAAGCTCCGCAAACTTGGAGCAGACAATCTCTTTCAGACGCTTCCCGCCATTTTGCTCCAAGTACTTTTTTAACACGGATGCCATATCGGGCGTGGCGTCGATTTTTTTCCCAATTTCTTCTATTAGAGAAAAGAAGTATGCGGCCCTTAAAGAAGGTGTAGAACTTTGCTTCGATTTTTCCTCAAAAAGCACACCCAGCGAGCCAACCAATAAGTCAAATGGAGAGCCGTCGCCCTTTTTCAAAAAAGGTGACATTGTCACCAGGTCTCCTGCGTCGACTTTGTAAACAAAATTGCCGCGCGTGAAAAATTGATATAACATTTCGACGATAAGTTCCGGATCATTGGCCTGCCAGCGGATGATATGGGAAATTGCAAAACAGTCCGGCTCCGCCACCTGAAAACCAGGTTTTTTTAAGGTCGACAGAATACACTCTCGCATGCTGGTCGTGTCAAAAACCCCACAGTGGTCGCAAATTTTTTTAGCCCCCTCCGGCAAACTATCATAATCTGGCAAGTAAAGCTTGCCAATTGCAGTGCGAATTTCAGGAGAAACCTCCAGGACATATTTGTGGGTCGGATTGTAGGGAATTAGCGATTGCCGCTGTTCGGTCTTTACCTGTACATTGTGCAGGACTTTCCAGGTAATAAATAAAAACGTCGGAATTGCAATTGCCACCCCTATTCCGGCGAACATATACCATGGCAACAGCAGAAGCGGGAGCAAAATGGGTCCTGACACTAAGAGGATTGCTAACAGGGCGACTCCAACGATGATGGCGACAATCTCCCACGTTTTCCACGTCACCATAAACGTCCTCGTGCCTTTCATTTTTTCCGCTCCCGTCGGTGATGCGAGAGGGCTTGTCGGCATGATTTCCGCGTGCTTAATAACATGTGGAATTCGCTTAAATGGATCAAATGAAGTCACCGTATCTACCTCAATTGAAGACAAATTTCGCAGAGAGTCAAATAAATCCAGAGATTGTTTAGAATTTTCAAATCCAAGCGGCCCGTGGGCATTCCCCTTCCGCGGATATCAACGACGCGACAAAATTTTCCATGTCCGTTGGCAGTGGCGCGCGGATGGACAGTTGCGAGCCAGTTAGTGGGTGCTTCAGTTCTATGCGTTTTGCATGCAGCAAGATACGCGGGATTTGCAACTCGGGAAACCGGTCCGTTTGAAATCCATAGAGACCGTCGCCCAATATGGGATGGCCCATGGATGCCAGATGGACGCGAATTTGGTGTGTGCGGCCGGTGTGCAACCTTAGTGCGAGCTGAGAAATACCCGGCGGTGAAAAAATTCGAAAGCATTCCCAGTCCGTATGCGCCGGTCGGCCATTGCGCCGGATGGCCATTCGCGTGCGATGGTGCGAATCGCGTCCGATGGGCTCTCGAATGGACCCGCTTTGCACGCGCATTTTCCCATAAACCAACGCCTCATAATATTTTTTCACGGACCTATTCATGAACATCTGGCTCAGCGAATAGTACGCCAAATCCGTCTTGGCAAAGATGATGACCCCGGAAGTTTCCTTATCCAACCGATGGACAACCCCCGGCCTAGCTATTCCCGCCGCTTTTGCCAGTTGACCATTTGTATGCGCCAAAATAGCTTCAATGAAGGAATCCTTCACATGCGGCGCCGGATGGACAACCTCCCCGCTGGGCTTATTGACGGCCAACATGACCTCGTCCTCGTACAAAATTTCCAGGTACATGGGCCGCGGCCGTACGGTAATTTCCTCCCGTTCCACCCATTGCACGGAGATGCTTTGGCCGGATTTCACCTTCGTTTTCGCCGCCAGGGAAAGGCCGTTGCATAGGATAAGCCCACCTTCGCAGGCGCGTTGGATTTGAGTGCGACTCATTTCCGGGAAGCAACGGGCAAGGGCCACGTCGAGACGCAAACCATCGCACGCCAGAGGAACCGTAAAGTCGACGGGATTACTCATCACTAAGAAGATAAGGCGGGTTTAACTTATCCAGACCGGGAACGACAAATAGCCCATCCTTGCGAATCAATTTTCCATCGAAATAAATTTCCCCGCCACCGTACTCGGGTCGCTGGATACAAACCAGGTCCCAGTGAATTTGCGACCGATTGCCATTATCCGCCTCATTTTCATAGGCATTTCCCGGGGTGAAATGGAATGACCCGGCGATTTTTTCGTCAAAGAGTGTGTCGCAAATGGGCTCTAAAATATGCGGATTAAATCCAAAAGAAAATTCGCCGATATACCTGGCGCCCTCGTCGCCATCAAGGATTTCATTGAGAGTCTTCGCGTCATTGGCTATCGCTTCCACGATTTTTCCTTTTCGAAAGGTGAATCGAATATTTTCGAAGCATTTTCCGTGGTAAATGGACCGCGTGTTGTAACTCAACGTTCCTTCAACGCTATCTCGGATTGGGGCTGTAAAAACTTCGCCATCGGGTATATTCCGCTCGCCGATGCACGGAACAGCCGGGATGCCTCGGATTGAAAATTGCAAATCCGTACCGGGACCTTTGATTTCCACCCGATCCGCAGATTGCATGGCGGACTGCAGCGCTTCAATGCCGGGTTTCATGCGCCCATAATCTAGCGTACAGACGCGGAAAAAAAATTCTTCGAAGGCCTCCGTGCTCATGCGCGCCGATTGTGCCATGGCGCTCGTTGGCCATTCCAGGAGAACCCATTTTGTTTTATTGACGCGGTATTCGTGGGACGGCTTGGTCGCTTTGAAATAGATTTGCTGCTGTTCCACGGGAACGTCGCTCATTTCGAAGGTATTATAGGATCCGCGGAATACCGCATAGCATTGCATTTGCTGGATTTGTTGCAGTTCGACGTCTCCAACGGCTTCGAAATCATCGCGGGTTCCGTGGGCAATAAATTCCCTGCGGACGCGGCTATCGAAACATTTTACAAATGGCCTTCCCCCGCGTTTGCGCACGGCGCGCATGAGTTCCAAAACCATCTCAGTGGGAGCCGCGCAGTTGTCGATCAAAACCCGTTCACCCGGCTGCACGTCCATCGAATAACCAGCTAAATTCTCGGCCAACTTTTTATATCGTGGGTCCATTGCGACCGTTCATGACAAATTACATCCCGTTGACAACCTTTATGCGCTTGGGCCTGCAATTTTATCGGCCGGAATATACATTCGCTCAGGCGGGTTTGGCCTTGCCGGAGACTGGCTGCCCCCCATAGTCAAAGGCTGCGTTTCATATGGATTCACTTAACATCTTTTCGTTTTTTTTAGTGCTGTTGCTTTACTTCGCCACAATGATTGGAGTTAGTATTTACTTTTATCGCAAAAATAAAAACATTTCCGATTACATTCTTGGAAGCCGCCGGTTGGGCGCGTGGGTAACATCTCTGAGCGCGGAAGCGTCGGACATGAGCGGGTGGTTGCTCATGGGCCTGCCGGGACTTGCCTATGTGTGCGGTGGCTGCGCCATTTGGACCGCCCTCGGGCTTACTTTGGGCACCTACGCCAATTGGAGATGGATTGCCGGACGCCTGCGGGCATACACGGAAATTGCCGGTAACGCTCTCACAATCCCCGACTTCCTACAGAACCGTTTCCATTCCAATTCAAATGCCATAAGGATTTTTTCGGCCATTTTCATTTTCTTTTTTTTTGTGATTTACGTGTCCTCAGGGCTCATCGCCGGCGGAAAGCTTTTCAGTCTCATTTTACCCGTCAGTTACCTTCAAGCGGTTTATGTAACCGCCATGGTCACAGCGACCTATACACTCATCGGTGGCTTTTCGGCGGTTTGCTGGACGGATGCCATCCAGGGGATAATGATGTTTTTAGCAGTTATCGGAGTCCCCATTGCAGCGATTTATCACTGTGGAGGCATCGGAAAAACCATCCATCAGCTGTATGCATCCGGGCGCGAATTCATAAATCCGCTGCTGGCCGCCGACGGACATACCCTTTCCCCGATAAAAATTATTTCCATGTTGGCTTGGGGGTTGGGCTATTTCGGGCAACCACATATTTTGGCGCGGTTCATGGCCGTTCGTTCACAAAATGAAATCCCATTGGCCCGGCGAATCGCCATGCACTGGGTGATTTGGTCACTGCTAGCGGCGGTTTTGGTTGGAATTTTAGGACACCTCTGTTTGCCGGTGGAGTTGGAGGGCGCAGCCGTTGAAAACATTTTCCTCCTTCTGGTAAACAGCCTGTTTTCACCACTTTTCCTCAGTTTAATTCTCCTGGGAATTTTGGCGGCAATCATGAGCACGGCATCGTCCCAATTGCTCGTGGCCGCCTCTTCTTTTTCCCGAGACCTTTACGTTACCATTTTTCATAAAAATGCGAAATCCACCGAGTTGCTATGGGTTAGTCGGGGATCCGTCCTAATGGCCTCCGTGTTAGCCGTCATTTTTGCCAGAAATCCGGCAAGCCTTATCCTGAACGTGGTCGCCTACGCATGGGCGGGTTTTGGCTCGTGTTTGGGACCGGCATTACTATTCAGTTTGTTTTGGCGGCGGACGACGGAGCGGGGCGTTCTGGTTGGCATCATAGCAGGCGGAATCACGGTATTTACGTGGAAAAAGTTCATGCCTGTCAACCTTTACGAGATCATTCCCGGGTTTCTCGTTTCCGCGTTGGCAATCGCCATTTGCAGTTTTGCCGATAAACAACCCAATGGTGCCATTTTGAGGACATTCAACGCGGTACACGGGAAAAGTTAAGGGATGTCGTCGAACGCGCTCGTTATAACTTACTGGCGCAAATAAAACCTCATCGGTGAGCAAATTTTTGGATACCCACGTGAATTACAAAATTTCCGTAGAATTCGGGAACTTCTTCACCGGCGCGTACTTTTTCTTGACGGGCAGAGGATCCCAGCGGAGGATTCGCTCCATTATGTTACTCCGAGACGTCCCGAATGCTGAAGATGAAACACCCAAGGGAGGTCAAAAGCCGCCCACCGCCTATGGGTATGTGACCTTTGACACTTTTCTGGTTACAAACTTCGCATCGAAGGACGATATTAGGGGCATTAGTGCGCGAATTGGCAAAATAGACGATGAAATTGTCGTCATAAAATCCGATGTCTCCGTTTTGAAGTCCGATGTTTCTGTTGTAAAATCCGATGTTTCTATTTTAAAATCAGACGTTTCTGTTTTAAAATCCGATGTTTCTATTTTAAAATCGGATGTCGCTGTTTTAAAATCAGATGTTACCGTTTTAAAATCGGATGTTACTGTCTTAAAATCAGATGTTGCTGATTTAAAATCCGATGTTTCTGTTCTAAAATCGGATGTTTCTGTTTTGAAATCCGATGTTACTGTTCTAAAGTCCGATGTCGCTGTCTTAAAAGCCGATGTATCCGAATTAAAAAATGACGTGGCCGGACTGAAGGTCGACGTAGCTGGGTTGAAGGTCGATGTGGCTGGGCTAAAAAGCGATATGAGCCATGTGCGCAATAAGGTTGATGGCCTCGAGGAGAAAGTAAACGGGTTTAAAAATTGGGTCCTGACCAACATGCTCACAACGGTTTTAAGTCTTTTGGGCGTGGTTTGTTCCATGGCGATCATTGTGAAAAAGTAATACGATTGGTTCCACAGCTTCGAGTTCGCGGCAAACCTTGGCGCTATGGCCTATTTGCCTATGCCCCCTTCCATCGGCGTTCAATTTCGCCCCTGGGTATTTCGAAATAGATGCGCGACCCGTCCAGGGCCAAAATTGCCATTTCGCACGCCATGAGATCGCTTACCAACTGCATGATTTCGTACTCCGTTTGCCATTTCTTGGATGACGCCACATAGCCGGCGGCTGTTTTTGCTAAAAGTTCCATTTGCATGCCGCGCAAGTTCGCGCGCTTGAGCACAAGCCAATCGTAAAGAAATGCCTCCCCAGAGCACTCCCGCATCCATTGGGGGAGCGTGGTAATTTCATAAAGCATGCGTGCTTTTTTCTGGAGGCCAAATCCAACTCGAGCCAATTCGCCGACCATTTCTTCGGTCACTTCAAGGGATTGGCGGCGCAAATCCAATGTGAGTGGAATCAGCAACCGCTGGCCATCCGTTTCCCCTTGCTGTGCCAGTATCCGTTCGTAGGCAACACGCTGTGCGGCCCGATGGACATCAAAAAAAATCAATCCCGTTTCCGTGGAAAAAAGGACGCAGCGCTCATCCATTTTTCCCAAAAACTTCCAATCGACTATCCCGCGGCTTTCCGAACGCAACGGAATCGAATCGCCCGGTTGAAATTCTCTCATTTGCGAAAAATCTCGCACGGATTTCATCTGATTTTGTCCTTCGGCTGGTGGCGATTCGTCCCCCGCGTGGCCCCTCCTTGTTACCACTTTGCTTTGCCCGGCCAGTTCCATCAAATCGCCTGAAAACACCCCATCCCCTGCAATTTTTGCAACTACGGGAGCCCTTTGATTTTGTTCGGACTGGAGCACCGGCCCCGCGACCTGACTTTCCTGTTTCAAAGTGCCCTCATTCCGTTGGATAGCCGACGGCATCTCTTCAAAATTCAATCCAATCCGCGGGGTCGCACTTTTGGGAATGGACCAGAAGCCTGTTGGCTCCAAAGCACTTCCAATGGCTCGGAAAATAAACGCTTTTAACTCTGCGCTATGGGAAAATCGCACCTCCCGCTTGGCGGGGTGGACATTAACATCCACCTCGTCGAGGGGCAGATCCAAAAACAAAAAGCAAGGGGCCGACCGGGCATAGGGCAAACACCTGTCATATGCGCCCATAACCCAATTCTTCAGGTCTTTCGAAATAATTACCCGGTGGTTGACAAAAAAGACCATGTCCCTGCCACCGCTCCGCTTTCGTGGATCGAGCACCCATCCGTGCATATGGCGTCCGTTTTCGGAAAAATCAACGGATAGGAGGGATGTCCAAATTTCCGTCCCCCAAAACTTTCCAATGCGTTCCTCTGCAGATGTTTCAGCGCGAACGTCCCAAACGATTCGATCGCCATGACGGATGGAAAACCGTATCTGAGGAAAGTTGAGGGCAAAAAGACGCATCGTATCGATGATATGATTTGTTTCCGTTTGGTCGCTTTTTAGAAACTTCCTCCGGGCCGGAACCGACTTAAACAACTGGGCCACTTCAATATGTGTGCCTTTGGGACAAACACATTTCCCCGCCTTGCGCACATTGCCGTCATCTACGATAATTTCCGTTCCCAACTCGTCCTTGCCGCGCCGCGTTCGCAAAATGAATTTTGAGATGCTAGCAATCGCGGGAATGGCTTCCCCGCGAAAGCCGAAAGTGTCGATCTTGGACAAATCCTCCGTGGAACGAATTTTACTAGTGGCATGGCGCTCCAGGCAAAGAACCGCGTCTTCCGGACCCATCGCCACCCCATCGTCGGTCACAGAAATAAAATCCTTTCCCGCCCGCCGGAAGGCCACGGTCACATGTGTGGCTCCTGCGTCCAAGCTATTTTCAACCAACTCCTTAACAACAGCCGCCGGGCGCTCGATCACCTCTCCGGCACAAACCTGATTGACGACGTTCCCGGGGAGACGCTGAATACTCGGCGCCATGACAAATCTGTCCCAAAAGTCACACAGCCACGTCAAGCAAAAGAACGTCTATTTTGCATCAACGTAAACGAGCTCCCTATTCGCCTGCAAAACCGCCTCAACCTCGTCTTTGACCGTGGGTAAACGACCGTCGGGGGCATACTCCGGCACCATGTACATGTAGCCCACACTGTGGATGGTACGCAGCCATTCAGCCGTCGAATAACCATTGCGTTGAAAAATTTGCCGAATGCGCACGACATACTGGTCCAAAGAGCGACTTTGCAAATTTGCATGCAATCCCCATATGCTGTGGATAATGTCCTTGCGCGAGACAATCACATCCCGTGTCGCAACAAAGAATGACATCAACCCAATTTCGCGTTTCCCAACGGCCTCCCGATGCTCATTTGGGAAAACAATTGACAATGTCGCGGGCTCAACGCGGGCGCCGCAAAAGTAGAACGGGGCATCGCGCAGCGTTGCGTTCTCCGTTAGATTCCAATCTCGACAAGTGGAAGCCCGGCGCAAAATGGCATTCACCCGCGCCGCGAGCTCCCGCACGTGTATTGGTTTTTCTAATACGTCATCGCCGTACTCAAGCGCATGCAACCGCTCGGATTGGGAAGGCTGATCCAGTAAAAATACAGCAGGAACCGTTTGTCCGCCTCTCCTTAAATTTTCCAAAAACTCTAAACCCGATTCGCCCTGCACGGCCCTGTTGATTACTAAAATATTTACAAAAGTCCTTGTAAAGTAATGTCTCGCATCGCGGAACGTGCGCACCGAATCCGTTCTTAAACCGATGGTCTGAAAATACTTCGTAATCAGTTCCACGGTCTCGCTATCAGAGTCAACGACTAAAACCAGCGGCGTACATACACATGACCTCATCTTTTCTCCCCGCTGGCGATGTTTACCATTCAGTTAAAAAAATAAAATATTCACCATGAAGCAAACGAAATTATGGCATTTTGTAAAATTTTAATTTAAATATCTCGCATTTGCCAATTTGCATCTTTTTGCGCACGGAGTTTATTTTACATTTGCTGACTTCGGAGGTCTAACTAACGATCGACGCATCATTAAAGTAACGCATTACAATTGCCGAAACGGTGCAGGGAAAAAAATGAGAATATAAATTTAGAATTATACAACATTGGTTTAATATCTTATCATGGAAATCTACGGAAAAACGTGGAAACAAACGCCGCGCACGGTTTTTACGGCAGGGCCTGATGATTTTTAATGCGAGCGGAAATTTTTCTTGTTGCATCACAGATACTTACTGCCAAATTCGCATCCACCATGCAATATAGTCAGGATTTGAAAAATGCGGCTGTGCGACTAGCTATGGACGGAAAAACTTATACACAAGCGAGCAAAGAACTTAGAATTTCGCCACAGTCTGTCCGTAATTGGCACACTCGTTTTTTGGCTGTGGAGCATTGCAAAAACAAGAAACAACCAGGGGCAAAACCGCGCGTAACCGAAGAAGCTTTCACGGCATTTCACAAAGCATATCCGAATGCCATGCAAAAAGACGCGGCCGCATATTTTGAAATTAGGGCCTGTTACCACTATCTATTCGTATGACGCACGATTTCCATGAACATCGCGAGATACAGAAAGCTATGTGACTTGCAAAACTCATTCCTATAATAATTTTTCGGCTTGAATCCATAGATTTAGTGCAAGCATACCAACGACGATTGTCGCCTGAGCCGCGCCCCAAGACCGAAAGCGTGAGAAGCTATCTCCGACAAGCCGCTTCAATTTCAAGAAAACACGTTCCACCAAACTGCGTTGCT
>JAIRLM010000030.1 GCA_031259325.1 Puniceicoccales bacterium | reverse complement strand
GCCTTCGCCGACTCAAAAGTTTTTGAAACACCCTCCAGCACCAGTCCCATAACGACATCACTCCCCTATTCACAGCACATGGTCCGAGCTGGGTCAATGCGTGCCGCCCGAATGGCTGGAACAATACCCGCTAGCATGGACAAAAACAGGGCTCCAAAACAAATGATCGCCAATTCTCTTCCCCGGATTAGAAGGGGTAAATGTGAAAATTGATAAAAGGCGAAAATCTGATTCTCGCTTCCAAACACCTTAAATACAACAGCTAAAATACCATCCCTGAAATATAAAATAATCGCCGATAGTATTAACCCGAAGCCCACGCCAAAAATGCCAACCATTCCACCTTGTAAAAGATAGCAAAGCGCGACTTCCGAACGTCCCCCACCTAGCACGCGCAATAATCCAATTTCCCGCGTCTTCCTCACCACATTCAACAACATCGCGGACGCCATGGAAAGCGTCGCCACAAAAAGTACAGACAACAGCACGAAACACATGGCCGCTTTTTCCATGCCGAGGACGGAAAGAAGTTGCGCGTTTATCTCCTGCCAAGACCTCGCCCGCAAAAACGACGGCAGAAGGAACGTATTCCACTCATTCCTAACGGCAATGGCACTTACGCCCCTTTCCAAATACACGTCGAATCCTTGTATTTTTGGCGATTTTTCCAAAATCCATTCCGCTTCCTCTAGAGAAATAAAGGCAACTCGGCCATCCACATCCGGCCATCCGGTCTGAAAAATCCCAGCCACGTTTATTTCAAAAAATTCAGGCACCTCCTCCATGTCTTCGAGATTGGTAATAGTTTCCGGCGCCAAAAAAGATACCGCTTCACCCACCGTAACTTGCAACTCCTGGGCCAGGTCACAGCCCAGCCACACACCCTCTGCGTCTCGGTTCCCGGCATGGACAAAATCAAGCAAGCCATCCACGGCGGGATCTCCGATTTTCAAAATGGGCAGAGAAAACCGGTCGGCGTTCATCAAAAATGCGGGCA
Organism: Puniceicoccales bacterium; assembly: GCA_031259325.1. Lineage (GTDB taxonomy): Bacteria > Verrucomicrobiota > Verrucomicrobiia > Opitutales > JAIRLM01 > JAIRLM01. The sequence continues at coordinate 10,908 of JAIRLM010000030.1, read as the reverse complement.
TGTGTGCAAACTCCGCCACCTTTTGCACACCTTTTTGTTCATTAAGTCGTTGTTTCCAAAGAAGTAAATTCTCAGCCCCTACTCCCGAAGATTCCACGCAGATATCACCGCGGATACCCGTAAGCTTGCTGCGAATATCCTCCTGAAATCCGTTCATGACCCCTAGAACAACAACTAAAATACAAACGCCAAAGGCCACGCCCAAAATGGATAGAACGGCAAATGCCATTCCCCTGCACCCACTCGGGAAGAGTTGCTTCCATGCCCAAAAAATATGCCATGAACGTATCATTGTCGATTAATATGAAAAAAACGCAGTCCATTTTCCCGCGTTTGCGAGAGAATTTCCCACTTATCCTTTCCTAAAATTTCCCCAACAAACCGTGCTACTTCCACGACATTCTTGGGTTCATTGGCCGGTTGCTCCTTGCCTGCAATGCGCAATGCATGCGGCAAAAGGAAGGGCGAATCCGTTTCGATTAGCATCTTTTCCCGAGGAATAAAAGGTAAAGCGGCGCGGATTTCCTGCGCATTCGGTTTCGTAATCGTCCCAGAAATCGAAACATAACCACCACATTCACACCATTTTTTCACCTGTTCCGGACCGTAGGAGAAGCTATGAAATAAAACATCTTTCGGTGAAATCTCACATTCTGTTATAATTGAATTCGCATCATTCCACGCGTCAACGGATCCATCTTTATCCCGGCAGTGAATAATCGCTGGTAACTTTTCCTCCACCGCGGCAAAAAGTTGTTCACGAAATGCCCGCCTTTGAATTTCCCTCCGTTCTAAATTTTTCGTCGATAGATGATAGTAATCCAATCCAATCTCACCAATTGCCACCAATTTCCGACCCACTCGAGTTTCCTTTGTTTTTTTTATTTCACGCAATAAAATCTCCGAGCGTGATTCATTTTCCGGAACGTCAGTCAATTCCAACGGATGTTCTCCCAACGCAAAAAATACATTTTCCCTTCGAGCAATTTCGAAAAGCTGCGCCCATTTTTCCCGGGAAACGCCGGGGACAACAAAATAATCTATGCCTGCCGCCAATGCGTCGCGAATGCAGTCATCCCGTTGCTTGGAATCAAAAAAATCGATGTGCACGTGGCTGTCCATGTTGTCTCTTTTCTGGCGCTCTCGCCCGGACTCGAACCGGGATTGACGGTTTAGGAAACCGCAGTTCTGTCCTTTGAACTACGAAAGCCATCACCAAAGATGTCCCATTTTTGAGAAAGTCAAAGGCTGTTTCCAGAGATTTCCCCGATAGGGAAAGATATTTTATTTTTCCTATTATTATTTATCATTGTGAATTTTGTGAACAAGTCCGGCATATCCAATAACGGCTTCCTTCCAACGATTCGGATTTGTGAATAACTTTCCGAATGAAAAAGGGAATTACTTTTTTCACAGAGTTATTCACAGTGTTTGTGAACAAAATTCTCTTTCGTTTTTTCGTCTCGGGTTTTTGTTTACGCGGAGTGTCCGCAGGCGTATGGGAGTGTCATGAAAAATTCAAAATTTGTTCTAGCCGTCCTCTTTATCGCTGGGAATGCCATCGGCGCTGGTGTTTTGGGATTGCCGTTGGTTTTAGGTAAAGCGGGTTTTGCGGCATCCATGTTTGCCTGCTTGGCGCTTTATACCCTGGCACTTGGCGCGGGACAAATGTTTGCTGGACTTTTCTGCGACCACCATCAACGGGATTTGCCAACGTTTTTTCGTCAGGAACTTGGCAAAAAGGGTTTTGGCGTTTTTTCCGTTGCTTTTTTTAGCCTATTTTTTTGCCTTCTGGTTGCCTATTGGTCCGGGATTCGGTCGGTTTTTAGCATCTTTGGGAATTCTCCTTGGCCACTTTTTTTTGCCGTTTTCGTTGCTGTTTTTCTTCAGTCGCGCGGAACAGTTTTTTTGAGTAAGGCAGCAAGTTGGCTTACAATTGGGCTGATTCTTACATTTTTCGGATTAGTTTTTCTCACTTTTTTCCACGGGGGCGGAGATCTTTTTGCACCCGGAGATGGCTGGATGGCAAATCGAGCGTTGCCCATTTTGTTTTGCAGTTACGGTTTTCAGGGCGCTATCCCCATCGTTTGTCGGCAGTTAGATTTTAATCGGAAACGCATTGGCCGTGCTATTTTTTACGGGACATTATTTCCACTACTTTTTAACGTATTGGTGTTATTTATTTCATTTCGTGCGTTAACTTCCGACGAGCTTTTAAGGGGTGCTTCCGAAGGCGTTCCCGTTTTTCTGCTTTTTAGGGAAAAGTTCTCCTCGTCATTTTTTTCAGTTTTCGGCCAGTGGTTTTCATTTTTTGCCATTGGTAGTTCTCTTTTGGGCGTTACGGCGACGCTTGGCGGGGCACTGCGTGACGTTTTTCACCGGCATGCGTGGTACGAGAAGATAGAATCGGCTTTCATCATTATTTTGCCCGTGGCTGTCGCCGTTTGTTGGGCGCATGTCTTCATTTCGGCACTTGAGATCGCCGGCGGAATTTGTCTCAATTTGATCGCTGGAATTCTCCCATCGCTGGTGGCCATTAAGCGAAAATGGGGCGGAGTGTTGCCCTGGATTTTTCTCACGGCGTTTCTTTATATTTTCTCCGTTGAGATGCTTAATGTTATTTGTTTAATTTTTGGGAAATAGATAAGAAATAAACGCACTTTTTATGATTTTTTATGCAGATGGTAGCCTTCGGCGGTGTCTTCAATTATCCAGCCAAAATCGTCCAACTGTCTTCGCAGGAAATCTGCCCGAGCAAAATTTTTTCCCTTTCGTGCCATAAGTCGTTCCCGTGCCAGATGTTCGATTTCTGCCGGAATCTCTTCCGCTTCAAAATGGATTCCCAAGGCAAACATCAACCGCTGCCATTCCGCAAATTCCTCCGCCGCCCGAGCCGGGGGTGGTGGGTCCGATTCGCGCCGATGCATGTGGGTAAATATCCGCCCCAGTGCTTCCGGGACATTCAAATCATCGCACAGGGCGTCCCATGCGGGTGCGAGCGAACGAAATTCGGCGACCATGGGTATTTTGGTTCCGGCCAAATTGCGTAATTCACGGCCAAATCGTTCCAGCCGCGCCAGGGCTTTTCGCGAGGCATGGAGGGATTCCGTGGTGAAATTGAGCGGTTGCCGGTAGTGCCCGGCGAGCAGCGCATATCGCAATTCCATGGGTGAATAACCCATCTGCTCGATATCCGCGCGTGTGTATAAATTACCCAGGCTCTTGGACATTTTTTCGCCGTTTACGCAGAGATGGGCCACGTGAAACCAGTGGCGGGTAAAAGGTTGTCCGGTTGCCGCTTCACTTTGGGCAATCTCGTTTTCATGGTGGGGGAAGCAGAGGTCAATCCCTCCGCCGTGGATGCCAAAGTTATTTCCCAAGTACTTCAATGCCATGGCGCTACATTCGATGTGCCACCCGGGGCGGCCTTTCCCAAAGGGACTATTCCAGAAAATGGAGCCATCCGCCGGTTTGTGCGCCTTCCAGAGGGCAAAGTCTTCCACGGCTTCTTTTTCGGGGGCTATTTCCGTGCTTTTGCGCAGTTCCCTTTCATCGAGACGGGAGAGTCGTCCGTAATTTTTCCACGCGGAGACGTCAAAATACACAGACCCATCGCGGACGTAGGCGAATTTTTTTTCAATAAGCATCTGAACGAGAGCTATTTGTTCATCCATGTGTTCAACGGCGTGGGGTTCGCAATCCGGTGGAAGAAGATTTAATGCATCACAGTCGGCATGGAAGATATCCTCCCAGTGGCGTGTAAACTCCTGCAGCGAAACATTTTTTTGTTGTGCCCCGGCGATTGTTTTGTCGTCCACGTCGGTGATATTGCGCACGTAAAAAGGGTTATATCCTGCTAATTTGAGGACGCGATATAGGAGGTCCGCTGCGAGGAAGGTGCGAAAATTTCCGATGTGGGCAAAATTATAAACCGTTGGGCCGCAACAATAAAACCCAAACTTTTCCCCGTACGGCTCCAGGGTTTTCACACAACGGGATAGGGTATCATATACTCGAATGCGCACCTTGGGGCAAATCCCTAAGCATCGGCTTTGTATGGGCAAGCACATTGCTCGGCGCTTGAAGAAGCTGGCGAAAAATGCGCCGCCTTGCGTTGCTTGAACTCGCTCTGTTTTCCGTCATTCCACTGTTGGACCGGGCGAAGGTACCCGACGATGCGGGAATAGATTTCGCAAGTCGCGTTGCAATGGGGGCATTTGCCCTGTTCGCCGGCCAGGTAGCCATGGGCTGGGCAGACGGAAAACGTCGGTGTCAGGGAAAAATAGGGCAGGTGGTAATTGGACGTGATTTTGCGGACGAGATTTTTCACCACGGATGGATCCGAAATGCACTCGCCGAGGAAGAGATGTACCACGGTCCCGCCGGTGAATTTTGTTTGCAGCACATCCTGATGGTCCAGAACCTCGAAAATGTCGTCCGTGGCATCCACCGGAACGTGTACCGAGTTGGTATAATACGGGGCCGAATCTCGTACGGACGGATTCGTATCGTTGGCCACACGAATGTCGGGAAATTTCGCCCGATCCTTCCGAGCCAGACGAAAGGACGTTCCTTCCGCCGGCGTGGCTTCTAAATTATAGTGATTCCCAGTTGCCCGTTGATAACCAAGGATCCGCTGGCGCATGAAATCCAAAATGCGGACGGCAAAGGTTTTACCTGATTCTCCGCAAATGTTTTCGCCGAGCAGATTAACACAGGCTTCGTTCATTCCTATAAGCCCGATGGTGGAAAAATGATTTTTCCAGTAGGCGCCGAAGCGGGCGTGGATGTGGTTCAAATAGAACGTAGTGTATGGATAAAGATTGGACTCAGTGAGTTCTTCCAAGCGCTGGCGTTTGGTTTCCAAACTGTCCCGGGCAATGTCCATGAGATCTCCGAGGCGTTGGAAAAAATCTTCTTCGTTTTCCGCAAGGTGTCCCAGCCGAGGGAGGTTAAGTGTGACCACGCCAACGCTCCCCGTTAGCGGATTTGCGCCGAATAGACCGCCCCCGCGCCGTTCCAGTTGAGTATTGTCGATGCGCAGGCGGCAGCACATGGACCGGCAGTCCTCCGGGGACATGTCCGAGTTCACGAAATTGGAGAAATAGGGAATCCCGTATTTTCCAGTCATCTCCCAGAGGCCGAGGAGGTTGGGATTGTCCCAGTCGAAATCCTTGGTGATATTTATCGTCGGAATCGGGAAGGTGAGCACGCGGCCCTTCGCATCCCCGGCGATCAACACCTCGAAAAGCGCCCGATTGAAGACATTCATCTCCTCCTGAAAGTCGCTGTATGACTTGTCCTGCGATTCGCCGCCGATGATTACTGGCTCATTTGCCAGGTGTTTTGGGCAAAACAGATCAAGGGTGATGTTGGTAAACGGCGTTTGGAACCCGACCCGCGTGGGCACGTTCACGTTGAAAATAAATTCCTGCAGCGCCTGCTTTACCGCGGCAAAATCTAGATTGTCGTAGCGGATAAACGGTGCCAGGAGTGTGTCGAAATTTGAAAACGCCTGGGCTCCAGCTGCTTCCCCTTGCAAAGTGTAGAAAAAATTAACGATTTGGCCCAGAGCCGTTCGCAAGTGCCGCGGTGGAGCTGCCTCCAATTTCCCGGCCACACCGCAAAATCCGCGCCGCAGCAGGTCGCCCAGGTCCCAACCCACGCAGTAGACGGAGATTTGTCCCAGGTCGTGAATGTGCATGGCCCCGGACTGGTGCGCCTCGCGGATGCATTCATTGTAAACCTCGTAAAGCCAGTAGTTTTGACTCATCATCCCGGACAGGTAGTGATTCAACCCCTGGAGGGAGTAGGTCATGTTGCTGTTTTCTCTTACCTTCCAATCGGCGCGGGACAGGTACTCGTTAACTCTTTGAACGTCAGCCAAATGGGTGTTTTCCGTTTTTCTGGCCTCCCGATCCCGGGCGACGATAAACGTGCGCGCGGTTAAGTGGTACGGCGAGCGGAGAAGTACGTTCTCTATGACTTCCATGGTTTTGCCGTCGGCATCTTCCCGCAGTTCGGCAAGCACCGCCTCGGCCAATCGATTTGCTTCCACATCCCCATATTCTCCGGTCATTTTTCCGCAATCGGCCAGGGTGGCAAAAATTTGCTCGCGGACCTGCACTTCCGTCCGGGCAGCTCCAATCGGTAGCCATGATTCAATGTTCTTCAACGTCTCCATACTAACTCTTGTGGTATTAGCCATGAAACAGCGGCATATTTAGTAGTCAATGGGATTTTTTTGCGAAAAACAACGCTTTTACGTATGAGCATGAACCATAAGCGGCGAGGATCGCCCACTGCGACAGATGTCTACCATTTCACCGGCTAAAAATGCGGCAAAATTTACCAAACCCATTTTGAAAAACGTTGATTAATTTTCTCCATCTGATGGATTTGGTTTCTTTTTTGTTTCTGGCAAAACAGCTGGCCCGCACGCGTAAGGATATATTGCTCCGTGAATGGCCGCGCTGATAAATAGGCCGACTAGGAATGTCCCTGCGGCACAAAGAGTTGTGTGTAAAATGGAGGCGGTTAGAAACGTGGCCACACAACCAAAGGCAGGGACTAAGGGTAAGAGAACGGGCATTGCTACGAAAACAAATGCAAGAAATGCACCCAGGAATAGCATGCCCCCGAGGACGCCTACCGTCGCAAGGGACCAGTGGCTTCCTGTTTTTGTGGCGGACATAATGGCTTCGTGGTGTTGAATTTTTTTTACCAGCCCTCTAGAGGTATCGGTGTTTTCTCCAATAGAAATTTTCACAGTAGCGTCATTGAGAAAATCATCCCACGAGCTATCAGGATGTTCGACTTGCCAGGCGTCAAAGACTTCGTCGAGCTTCAATTCCAGCTTTGCATGCTCGTTAATAATATTTTGATGAGTGTCCCTAGCGTTTTCGCCGCCAAAACGCGATCCAAAAATTGAACACATAACATATGAAGTTGTACGCGATATTGACTACAACACAAGCAAAAAATATCACATTAATGTGAATGCGCAAAAGACGACTCGTGAAATTCGTCGCCGATCCGTCTTTCACTGGAATTTTCGCAATACCAACCTTGAAACCTTACTTGATGATACTAAACATAAGCCAAAAAGCACCTGTGGTTTATGTCGTTTACGGTTGTTTGATCTCCCTGTTTGGTTGGCTCGTTTGTTTTTTGTTGGTCTTCTTTTATTTGCGGCTGTTCGGCTTCGCATGGCATCCTGAATTTTTGTATGCTGCCACCAGCTAATAACCCAATAATCGCGGCTACGGCAGGAATCACGCACTGAGAGAACGGAAATAAAATCGGCATAAAAAACGTACTTATCACACCGAGACCAGTCGCTAATATGCCGACTAATAAACTGGCCATACCAATCGACATGCCTGCTTTTTGTTCCGCCTCATCTAATGTTTTTCTGGCCGAATCCACTGACTCGCAAAGCGTTTTTCCGGATACATTAGTTCCTTTTTGTTTATTTTCGTCTTTTGCAAACTCTTCACGCGTTTTGTCTTTATTCGCATCGAGTTTTTGCCACGCCGCGAGTTGCTCGTCGCAAGCTTTTTCAGCTGCATCCAAAGTCTGCTTCGCCTTTAAATAGGCAGCTGCATCAGTTTGATTAGCAAATCTTATACCAAATATTTCCATAGCGATTGACAACGAATGAATCATTGTGCAGAAGTCAATCGAAAAGATAAAAAAAAATTAAAATGCGAAAATCTCAGATAAGTTGTGCTCAAGGGATAGATTTGAACCAGCAAAAATGGGATCATTTACGGGCAATTTTTGTTAAGCCACAAATGTACGCCACCGGGAGATGCATCCGAAGACATCCAAGGGAGATTTGAAGCAATGAGAGCCGAAATACTGAGAATGAAGCGACAAATCGCCGCTTATAGTCTTGTGTAGGACGTCCGGTGGGGCTAGGCGAAAGGGGGCGACTTATGGCAAATGCTCTTCGGGACGATATAGAGTCAGCGGACGGCGACGTACCGTAAGAACTTATAGATAGAACGAAAGCCGTGTTTGGGAAATAGCGCCCGATGTACCTTCGGCAGGCCTCCTGCGAAAATCAAAATTGCGGGAAGCCCAATTAAAGTACCCACACCCGCAAGCTTAAAATGCAAATGCAAAACGTCTCAAACTTGGAACGCTGCAAGTAAAACTTATGCGCCCACCGAAGTCGCGGTCCCAAAAACGATAGCTGCCACTGAGGATTTGTAACGATCGGCCCGGTTTTTATGGATTATTCCGCGCTTAACCGCCTTGTCCATCGCAGAAACGCAGGAAATGGCTGCCGCTGCGGACAAACGCTCATCTCCAAGTGCCACAGCGCTCCGCACCTTCTTGTCTAAGGATTTTAGCAATGACTTCGTCGATCGGTTGCGCGCCGTACGCTTGACGATCCGGCGCGCGTCTTTTCGTGATGATTTAAGGTTAGCCATGAAATAATATTCTCTTGTTCGGGTATTGGATTGGCGTTGCCATGTCAACGGGAATTTACGGAATTTCGAAAAAAACTCGACATATTCTTTAAAAGCACTTGAATGAGGTGCCTTGCGAAAGCTAACTGGGGACACGATGATGGATTTGAGGAATGAGGTAAATCGTATTTTGGCACGCTTGGCTAAATCGTTACACCTAAGTGAATTGTCACTCGACAACAATCAGCATTGCATGCTAATGTTCGATGACAAGATTGTGCTAAATTTGGAGCTTGACGAAAAATATGAGTATCTTGTCGCCTATGCCTACCTGGGGGAAGTGCCCCTCGTGGGTCGGGAAAATATTTTCGAAAAACTGCTCGAACCGAATTTCTTTTGGAACGGGACCAATGGCATGACAATCGGCATCGATAAGCAATCGCAGACGGTTGTATTGATGATGCGTTTTCAATTGCCATTAAAAAATCCTGATACTTTTGAGGAAAGTTTGGCGGATTTTGTTGACATGACAGAGTCGTGGATGCACAAATTGTCCACAATGACGCAGGAGGCGGAAGAAATTTCGCTGGTTTCTGATTAGGCGGGGGGATTTTATGAAAATTTACGAAGGACAAAGTGCCGTTTATAACCAAAGTGCTGGTCAAGTGACGCCGCCGTTGTCGACGCGGGGTGGTACGGGGAATCTTGGCAGGCATAGGGTGGTGGCTGTTACGGTTAGCAACCACCCGGTTTCGCCGCTGAGAACCTTGCCGCGGATTGTTACTTGGGAAAGTGAGGCGCTAGCAGAACGTGTTACGACGTCTTTTTCTAAAGGTTCAGTCGACCCGCGGGTGCGGTCCTTGCGCGATTCTTTTTAAAGGCAATGGCCAGCGTTCCGAGTAATTTGTTGGATGCTGCTTTAGTGTTTAACGCCCACGGTCCGGCGTCTGGGCTCAAATATTTCCGGCAAGTTTATGATCTTTTAGATGGCGAGATCTGGCGGTTTTTTACAGAAGAGCGCGCAGATCTTTGTGCGCGGTGCAACTTTTCATCCAAAGTCTCCGCCTACCTTGATTCTCTCCCGCTGGACTTTGATTGGGTGGCAGAAAAGGCTAAAATCGACGCCTTTGGAGCTTCCTTTATCCCCTATGGATTGACGGAATACCCCCCCGCCCTCTCGGCCATTGAAAATGGGCCCATTGGCATTTATGTCACCGGCGAAATTCCAGCGGAGCAAGACACCGTTGCCATTGTGGGAAGCCGCAAATGCACTTTTTATGGTGAAAAATTGGCCAACGAATTTGCCCATGGATTGGCTTCAAGCGGCTATACCATCGTCAGTGGACTTGCCGTTGGAGTCGACATGGCCGCCCACGCCGGAGCCATTCGCGCGGGAGGAAAGACCATCGCCGTTTTACCGGGAGGGCTTGATTTCGTTTACCCGCCGGAGAACCGTGCCCTCTACGATGAAATTCGCCGCATCGGCGTGCTCATGACCGAATGCTGCTTTGGCCATGAGGTTGATCGCTCTAGTTTTTCCATTCGCAACCGCCTAATTACCGCCTCGGCATGCGCAACCATCGTCATTGAAACGGCGACCAGCGGCGGCAGCATGATTTCCGCCCGCTATGCCATTCGACAGGGAAAGAAACTAATGGCCGTCCCCGGTCCCGTCGGATGCGGGATGAGTGACGGCTGCCATCTACTCATCCGCGGTGGAGCCACTTTGGTAACCTGTGTGGGAGAAGTTTTAGAGATTCTTCGAGGAGAAAAATCACAACAAGCCGAGTTGAGACTTCCAAAAGAAGATAATGTGTCGATACCCGACGCGTTGGATGTGGAAGAGGCGGCTATCTGGCAAGTGCTTCATCGGCAGGGGGCGCAGTCCATCGATGCCATTGCAAGCTTGGCTAACCTGGAGCCATTTGCCTGTGCCCGGGTGGTCCAAGTGATGATCATCCGCGGCTTTCTACAAAAAAACACCGCCGGAGAAGTTTCCTTGCGGGGGCAGGATATTTAATCTCCCAAACCCGGGGAGCGGAGTTCATAAAGTGGTTGGCACGGGTTCCAGGAGACTCGATTCTTAGATTTGCGCGACTAAACACAAATTTATGTGACTTGCAAAACTAATTTCTATGATAATTTTTCGGCCTAGATTCTGCAAAATACGATTTTTGGTGCTTTTTGTTTAAAAATGTCCAGCGATGGCTAGTTAGGCATAATGGAAAAGCTTAAGGTAGCCATAAGTTCCATGCATGCGCTCATTAACGGTTTTTGCAAGGAAAATTCGCTCGGATTTTCGCAAGAAACTGGACGGCCTCCACGGATGTCTTTGGCGGTGATATTGACCATATACATCAGGTTCCTTTTGAGTCGTAGAAAGGATTTCTCTGCCTTTTATTTCGGCAGCGACGGAATGTTTTTGCGGGAAATTTTTCCGGAAATGACTAGCTATTCTGCTTTTTTACGTAGAATCCCACTTCTCGGA
>JAIRLM010000029.1 GCA_031259325.1 Puniceicoccales bacterium | reverse complement strand
GACCAAGCAAGGACGCCCGTCCCCGCTAATTCGCCTGGTCGCGGCAGCGGCATAAAATACGACGACCACTCAAGATGGGCAAGACGGCCAAGAAGGCCATCAGGATGCTCCAGGATGCCTTAGGGGCACTTAATGGCAATCCCTTCCTTCGGCTGACCCTCATGGCGCCTTCTTGGTGCCTTGGAAGCGCTGCCAAAATTATCCCGTTAATAGCGCGGCCTCCGGGAATTTTGAAGAATTGGCAAAAAAAAAGTCTACCCCGTAGCCCGCGCAGGCACTAATTTTGAATTTTTGAAGTTTTCGCCTAATATACGTGAAAAAATATTATTAATGTGACTTGCAAAACTAATTTCTATGATAATTTTTCGGCCGAGATTCTGCAAAATACGATTTTTGGTGATTTTTGCTTAAAAATGCCCATCGGTAACTAGTTGCGCATAATGGAAACGCTTAAGCTAGCCATAAGTTCGGCGCGTGCATTCATTAGCTGTTTTTGCGAGGAAAATTCGCTCGACTTTTCGCAAAAAACCAGAAGGCCCACGGATGTCTTTTGCGGTGACGTTAACCATATACATTAGACGCCTTTTTACACTGGCAAGCAAATTTTTGAATATGCCCATCAGAGCAAGCCTATTGCCACCATTCGGACCCGCCGAAAAACGCCTTTACTAAACCTCGCGCGTCTTCATCAATAATGGCAGCAATAATTTTACGGGCTGATTCTTCGTTTTCTACATCTTTACCCCGATTGTTACATATTAAAGTTGCAAGCGGATCGTTATCAAACAGCTGTCTTCTAATTACGTCAAGGTTTCCTTCATTTGCTTCTAGCAAATTTGTCAGGAGAACAACGAACGTCTCATAGTCTCCGATCTCACACGGGTCCAAGTCATCATCACGGCCAGGTATTACTAACTCTGAATTTGCTCTCGCCGCTCCCTTGGCTGCATTCATAAGCCATATTCCCGACGAAGTTTTTGGATCAAGTCGAGCTGCAGACTGCAGCTGCGCATTACGCCCAGCTTGTTCAATTTCCTCACAATATTCTCTAACTGTTTGCTGGCCGGCCGAATCACATCGGACATCGATGCTTGCAAATAGCTTTTTAAATTTGGCAATTTTGTCATCGCCACCAAGTTTATCGCGAAGCTCCGCAATTTGTTGTTCTAAGCCATCTGGTCGGTCTGCAGTCGATTGCTTTTTTGGCAAAGTCCTAAATTTCATCAGCACGCCAATGCTCATATCGGGATCGTTGCGTGCTACTAGCCATTTAATGTACTCTACGCTATCTGAATCCTTTTTGGGAATCACTGTCGCGATCGCGTTACGTACATCCTCGACTAAATTGATAAACGACTTAATATGTAACAACATACGCGCATCGCCTTTGTCTGAACCTGCCTGCATCCTAGCGGAAGAAATATGTTTTATTTCGACAGTACATAAGCGATCAAATGTATCACACATCTCGATAAGACCTTTAACTTTATCGAGTTCTGTGCTTACACTCGTTGCTAATGTTGACAAACCAGCCATTCCTCCTTTTATGACGTCGATATGTTTACGTAAACTTGCTCTCGCAATCTTTGGATTATTCGGGGAAAGACAATCCAGTACTTTCTCTTGTGCGTAACGAAGACGCTCGGCAGTGGTGAGGTCGCTGACGCCATGAGTCCCCAATACGGCGTTTGCTTTCTCAGAGTCCTCAAACGCTCGAATGTCCATTTCTAATTGTTCCATTCGCTGCAAATCTTGTATTATTTTGGGTATATCACCGATGGGTACGCGCATTTCTTCAGTTGCCGCTTTGAGGCGATCTCGACATTGAATGCGTGCTAATTTTTTTTGAGACTCATCGTAGGCACGCTTGCTTGCTGCCAAAGCCAGCACACGATCCATTCCCAAGTTACGCGCATCCTCAAGTACCAGGTTACCTCCATTGCTTACTTGAGTTGCCTCGTGTTCGGCGATCTTGATGAGCAATTTATATTTTTCGCACGCACATGGATCCGTCATTTCATCTGGCGCTGCGCCACCAAAATGCTCTTCCCGCACACGTTGCGCAAACGACTCATGTCGTGTCTGACCAGAAACCATCGCCAGTTGTTTCGAAGAAAGTTCCCACATTGCGAGGCCTTGAAACTTTGGAATACGCCTTAGTGTGACGCCGCCCAGCTTAATTAGGTCGACTATACTCTGGTTTACGACTCCCGCTCCTTTTGACGTAGGGTCTTGCCGTAATTCCGACGTTGGCGTGGAGGCTGCTGGTAACAGGAGTAACGGTTCCGGGGGTTCATCTTGTGTTGCGTCCGGCAACTGCTCCTGGGTTTTGTCGTTTATTTTTTTCGCCTCTAGCGGTGTTTCCTGGGAATTATCTGTAGGTTGTAAAGGCGCAGATATCGGTGTTGGATTCTCCAGCATGCTTGATCTGTCTGTCAATGCTTTAACTACTTTCATGACACTGAGCCCGGCCCCACCACCACTAAAAACGGCCCCGATTCCGACAACAGTCCAGGCGAATGCGACGCCCGCAGTTCCTTCGCACAACACGCTGGCACTTGTCAAAAATATGGCCATTACGCCAGGGGCAAAAAAGATAGTGGCAACTGCGGCCGTTGAGGTGACGACAATACCAACCAGCATGCCTGGGACCATTGACCGCCACCCCCTTTCGGGCGTAATAGCGGTTTTTTTGAGGCCTTTCAAATCTGCTTTTCCTATCTGTGGGCATGGCGCGCCGCTTGCGTAACTCATATGCCACCAATATAGCTATGCCGGACAAAGTACACCTTTTTTTTGTAAAAGATCTCAACTTGAAAGATGCCTGTAGCAAGGCCTGATGATTTTTAATGCGAGCGGAAATCTTTCTTGTTGCATCACGGATACTTATTGCTAAATTCGCATCCACCGTGAAACATAGTCATGATTTGAAAAATGCGGCTGTGCGACTAGGGCCTGTTACCGCTATCTATTCGTATGACACACGATTTCCATGAACATCGCGAGATACAGGGAGCTTAAATAAACAACGTAGAGCTTATCAAAGCGAGAAAAGATGCGGCGATACCCTTTGAGCCGCCGGAAGTAACGTTTGACTTCGTTGCGATTTTTGTAACGTTCAGCGCCATAACTTCACGGGCTTTTGGCATTCGATTTTGGCGCACAACAGGCGTCATTCCTGGGGATTTAACGATATTACACGTTTCTGTCCCACCTGGGTTGTAAACGTTTAGGGTTTATTTTTCGGCCACGTCGGTGGCTGTTGTGCATCATTTTGGATTCGTATTTATATGCTCGACAAGCAGGCGGTTTCATTGAGAATGGCTCATGTATTTGCGTAATCCATAATGGGCCAGAAATACTGGGATTTGACGGCGGCGCTGGTGGCCACCGCGCGCGCTTGCTGGCTAAATGGGACGCGAATTTTCCCCATGAGCTCCCGATAGGTACGCTTGTAGCCCTCCATGTCCGAAGGGCTTGCATTATACGCGACAACAGCCACCTGATGGGCCGCGTTGTTGTGATTCGCATGAAAAAGCGCCTCCTCATTTAGTTTTCGCGTCTCCACGTCGCTGTCGATGAGGCCGTTCACGCCCTTCATCACGCCCAAATAGCCCTCCGTCGACTCCGATGTGTCACCGAAAACCGGGCGCACTTTTTTCGTAAAAATTACTCATGGTCCTCAATTTCCGGTGGTTAGCATGGATTGGCGACCGATGCGGCCGTTCCAGATGTCGTATGTGCTTCTGTTCGGGTTTTTTCTCGCATAATCATCAATGAATTTTTTGAAAATTACGCAATTCCGCGACTGCCCAAAGAAGACTTGTCCTTTACGCATTAATCACCTTACTCCGTGTGCGTGTATCGCATGTCTTCATCTCAAATGTTTTCTGTCCAAGCACCGACTGTTACGCGTAATAGTCCCGCAGATGTCACAAATGCCGCTTCTGTCACCGTGGTCGCGACTACTCCATCACTGCTAAGACGGATTTTCACTGGTCTCGCGTGTCTTATAATGTTGCCCGGAGTGGCCATCGTGTGGTTGGGAGCCCGAGTTGCCAGCAATTGTCAACTGGCGGAACAATGTTCGCGTTCCCTGACACTTTGCGCATTTCCGTGGACGCCACTTAAGCCCATGAGCAAAAAGCCATCTGGTGGCACTGCGGAGCTTCCAAAACCAACTCCTCCCAATTTCGCTCATGATCCAGGCAAAGGTAATCCGCCAGCGGACGAAAAACCAAAAGCAGAATCAAAAGCAAAACCGGAACCAGCACCAATACCACCGCCAAAACCATCACAAGTCCCTACGCCCAAACCAGAGCCTATACCACCACCAATGCCAGAACCAAAACCAAAAACAGTACCAAATCCAAAGCCTGTACCAACACCAACGCCGCCATCGATTAAGGTGGAAGCGGAAGAACAAGTTGAGCCAATGGATGAAAATACGAGACTTTTGAACGAAGCGACTACTTTAACTTATAGCCGCTACGATGAGGTGGAAAAAATGACTGTTTTCACGGATCAGGCCGGCCGGGAAGTGATGGTCAAAGGGCGATTGATTATACTAGATTGTCCAAATTTAACGAAATTTACTTTTTGTAGATGTTCCAGTGCAACGCACGTCACATTGCAAGAGTGCCCCAAACTTTCCTGTTGCAATATTTCCGATTGCGACAAGTTACGAGGTATTGCGCTCCCCACTCATCTCGAAAAAAAATCATTAACTGTGATGCGCTGCCCGAGCGTTAAAGAGCTTTGGATCGGGAAGCAAAAAGTCCCAGTAATGGCAGTTATGCAAGATAACACAAATGTGCCATTGTGCAACGCAACAAAACTAACTTTTTTGCGAGCGCAGCAAGTCCAAACAAAATTTAGCCCAAAATCGAGATATGTGTTTTCGGATCAAAATGGGAACGAAATTGAAGTCAATGAATTCACCGACATTCTAAATGCAAGGAAATTAACGGAACTCAACATGTCCGGAGCGAATATTTCACTGTCTGCAATGTCAAATCTTGTCCAATATTGCCAGAGTATTGAAAACTTTGATTTCTCCAATTGCACAATCTCAGGCTCAACGGGTTACGCGCCCTTGCTAATTGCCAGGAAGCAAAATTTGAAGACCTTAGACATATCCGGATCCAACCTTGCCGGCGTAATAATTGGCAATTGTCCGAACCTGCAAGATGTTCGTACCGCCGGCGCAAAATTGGAAAATTTTCGACTTATTAGATGCCCCGAGTTGGCAAATCTCGATTTTTCGCAAAATTCAGAGCTGCGATGTATTGCCGTTGTAAATTGCGCCCGCCTTGGGTCTGTAACTCCATCGCAGCAGGGAGATAACCTTCGTATCGTCAATATTTCGCACTGTCCAAATTTAGTGACTCCCATAGATCTAACACATTGTCGCCCGGGTGTTACAGTCATAAATGATATGGAGCGCCCCGCCGCGATAACCGTGATTCCTCCGTTCGCTCGGGAACAAATAGCCGCACAAGTATTTATTCGCGGCGTGGTTGGAGGAGATTTTGATCATTTCAACCCTTATCCAGATGATATTATTCTGAACGAATTGCATGATCGTGAGTCACCTTGCGGCGGCCGGCCAAAGGCGTTATTGCCGTTTATGATCGGGTGTCATCCGTGTGTCGTACGTGTGGATACTTGGGCCGAGCAAATTGACACCGCCCCAGCAGCCGACGTCTATTCCAGGTTTAGAATTGCAAGCGACATCGAAAAACACCCCAACGCCTATTTCGCGGAAGTTACACCTAAATATGGCATAACTAGTTGCCCAAATTTGCAAAATACGGCAAATTTTTTCCAAGCGTTTGCGCGGCAAATTGGCGATGGCCCTGGCCTAATCGTAGACTTGCATGACGATAATGGCGGCGGCGAATATTTAGAAAGGGCCGATCTTGATCAGTTGGGAATTAGTGATGTCCAACGGATCGGGGATACAATCACGCTTCCGGATGCCAATCTTATGGATGCCCGAGGGAATCCGGTGAAGAGAACGATAACAATCGAGACCCGGCGGGCGCTGGTCCGCGGGAAACCATTCTTCCACGTACGCGTGAAGGGCCTTCCGGATAACCACACTTTTCCAACGGGAACTCAGCAACAGATTAATGCAGCAATCGACGGCATTCCTGGCGCTGCTGATGTTACATTTACTGTATCACATTGCAACGGCGGCATGGGCCGTGGGCCGACGCAGATGTACATGGACGCCATCGAAAGAGTGGCCCGAAGGGCACATGGTGAAGGGCGTGGTTGTGTCTGCGACTGGGATCAGCAAAAATTACCAGAGGTCGGCGGAAAAATTAACCTCGCCTACGTTGCGCGTAACATGTTACTTGCTGGACACCACGCCCGCAATGTCTGCGGACAATCCACTGGCCAATTTTTACAAATTAAACAATTCACTGAGGACATGGCCAGAGCTTATGACATGCCATAGGAAGATCGGCGGCATTGGTTATTTTTCTCGGAAGAGGAAACTTTTTTTGGCGGTTAAAATTTCGCCATTGCAGCGGATGTCAACGGCCCAGGCTTGAAAATTGCGGGGTTCCCGGTCCCGTTGGCCATGAGCGGTGAGTCCCAGCCAGATTTCCCGCGACCGTGGCCTGGAATTGGCAAGGGACAGTCGGGATTCGTGCAGTACGGGGTCTCCGCCAAGCAGATAGCGCAGGTTAATTTCCGCATTTGGTGGAAGATTTTTCGCCCGCTGATTTAGGGACAGCACAAAATAGACACCTTCCCATTGGTTCGGGTCCGTTCGCAGGATGGTAAAGGGAAAATCTGGCGGCCGGGCGTGGAAGCGGGATGAGAGCCGGCGGAAATCTCCCTCCGCATGCCGCTCCAGGTAAACGTCCTTGATTGCCAAGGGTTTTCCGTCGACCGACGCGCAAAAAAGGCACAAAGTAAGGACGACCAGGCTCCGAAAACTTCGGCGGATCATTAAACCATTGCTATGCAACCACTGGCTGGAGGCAACGATAAAGGCTATCAATTTTTATTCTCCTTGCAACAGCCGGCCATATACTTAAATTCGCTTCAAAGTTACGAATATGAGGTCCGTTTTCTTTGCCGTATGTGCTTTACTTCTGACAAGTTGCAAATCGGTCCTCCCGCCGTGGAACTCCGGCCTTAAACCGACTTCCTCGCTGGGTAATCTCCGGCAACCGGATGCACATTTCGCGGCAAATACCACGACTCACGGGCGGGCCGTGGAATTGGTTGGAAAGTCGGATTTGGATCTATCAACACTTGTAAACATCGCCTTTGAAAACAATCCGGAAACGCGCCGCCTGTGGCATTTGTGTCGGGCGGCTGGTGCGCAGGAAAAAGCTGCCAAGGGCGTTTTTTTCCCAGCGATAAATATTTCTGAAGCCACAAGCCGAGTCCGGACGAAAACTTCTGGTGCGGAGACCATTCACTCCACCATTAGCAATTGCCCGTCCGCCGAACTTAATTACATGCTTTTTACTTTTGGAGCTAACATGGCCAATGCGCGGGCGGCCTATCAAAATCTTTTGGCTGCCAATTTTCAATACAATCGTTCACTACAAACTGTTCTCTATCAAGTACAACGGTGCTATTTTGAGCTCAGTGCGGCCATCGCCGCCGCGGAAGCCAATGAGGCCGATTTGAAGGACGCCACGGAGACGTGCAAGGTGAGTGAGGCCCGACTCATGACCGGATTGGGCGATCGGCAGACATTTTTGCGGGCCAAGGCAAACATGCTTCAGGCACAGTATGCGTTGGACGCGGCTCGAGCGGCGGTGGAAATAAAGCGGGCGGCGCTGGCTCGGGTTGTGGGCATTCGCGTTTCGCGGGATTTGCGTATAAATCCGGGGAAATTGCCAGAAAAGTTGGCGCCATTGAATGGTGAGGTGCAGCGGATGATCTCCCAGGCGTTGCAGGTGCGTCCGGATTTACTAGCCATGCGGGCGCAGGTGGCGGCGATGGAATATGTGGAAAAGGCGGCTTGGGCGAACCTATTTCCGAAGGCCGTCTTGTCCGCTTCGTACACCGGACCAGAACATCAACACGTGGGAAGGACGCAAACGGGGAATGTTTCCCTGGGATTGTCCTGGGATGTGTTTGACGGCGGCAGCCGGTACTATAGATTTTTAGAACAGCGGGAGCGACGCAGGGCGGCAATAGCGGCGTACCGTTCGTCGGAATTGGAGGTGGCCGGGGACATTTGGTCGCAGTATCACGGCTATCGGACGGCATTTCAGCGATTGGAGGCCGCCCGGGAGATGCTGGCTGCGGCCACGGAGGCATCTCAGGCGGTGGATGCGAGCTATCGGAATGGCTTGTGCGGCTTGAGTGATCTTCTGCACGCACAGGGGGCGTTGGCTGCCGCCCGGGCCAGTTTGGTGGCGGCGGAAAGTGATTTTTCCGTCTCCCTCGCGAGCCTGGCCTACGTCGCGGGCACCATCGAACCCTTTGCAAATTAGGACAAAATCATGAAAAAAGCTTGGTCAAAAATGAGTCTCCTTGGGGTGGCCCTACTGTTCGCGGTCGTCGGCTGCGGGAAAGGTCGTGGGGCGGGATCACAGATGCAGGAGCGGATGGTGCCGGTGAAGACGGCCGTGGCCCGGGTGGCGGATGTGCCGCTGTACGTGGACTGCCTGGGTGTGTGCGTCGCCCATGATACGGTGGAAATCGTTCCCCGTGTTTCCGGAGAGATTTTGGATGTTCATTTTCCTCAAGGGCAGATGGTTAAGGCTGGGCAGCTGCTCTATACCATCGATCCCAGCACCTACGACGCCAATGTGACCCTCGCCCGGGGACAATTGCAAGCGGCTCGGGCGAAATTGGAATTGGATCAACTGCATCTGGCACGGGCGACGGAATTGGCGACCGGTCAATACATTGCCCCCCATGAATTTGACTCCCTTAAGGCGATGGTTGCCCAGTCGGAGGGCCAGGTGCAAATCGCCAAGGGAAATTTGGAGCAGGCGGAGATTTGCAAAAGTTTTTGCTCCATTCACTCCCCCATAACCGGTTTGGCCGGGTACAACCGCTATGCCATTGGGAATGTGGTTGCGCCGGGCACGGGGCCGCTGGTTACCGTTCAAAAGTTGGATCCGATTTATGTGGATTTTGCCATCTCCGAAAACGAATTCCCAAAGGCCTATGAGCATTTCAAACTGCGGCGCCAACTGGGCTGTGAGGTAAATCTCGTGGCCGACCCCAGTGTGACGGCAAAGGCGTGGTTGGCGGTGGTTGATAATCAAGTCTCGCGACAGTCGGGAAATGTGAAGTTGCGGGCGATGCTCGACAATCCCAACTTCGCCTTCTGGCCAGGGGAATCCGTGCGCGTGCGGCTCATTCTCACGACAATCAAGAACGCGGTTCTCGTTCCGGAAGTGGCGGTGAGCACCAGCCAACGCGGCCGGTACGTGTTTGTGGTCAACGGTGAAAATCGCGCGGAAATGCGGCCGGTGACCCTGGCCCAAGCCCATGGAACGGATGTGGTTGTTACGAGCGGCCTTAGCGCCGGCGATCGGGTGGTGGTGGCCGGGCAATTTTTACTCGCGCCCAATACACTGGTTATTCCAGCGGATGGTGCACCGGGGGCCGAGGCAAGGAACGCGGATGGGCAAAAATCGCCGGCATCCTCTTCCGCCGCGGAATAGGCCCAAATGAATCAGGAATCGCGTAAAATTAACGAATAGAATTACGGGTAACGCACCATGAAAAGTATTTCCGAACCCTTCATTCGCCGTCCAGTGATGACCATTTTGCTGTCCCTGGCCGTGGTCGTTTTCGGCGTTTTGTGCTACACGCGCCTGCCGGTTAGTGATTTACCCAATGTGGACTATCCGATCATCCAGGTTTCCGCCGCCTACCCGGGCATGGATCCGGAAACAATGGCCGCGAATGTGGCGACGCCGCTGGAAAAGGAATTTCTTAAAATTCAGGGTTTGGAAGTTGCCACGTCAAAAAACATGCAGGGCATATCATTTATAACCCTGCAATTTTCGCTGGATAAGGATATCGATTCGGCCGCTTTGGATGTCCAATCGGCCATTCAGAAGGCATCCCGCAATTTGCCCATGGATATGCCGTCGCCGCCCACCTTCGAAAAAACGGATCCAAACAGCCAACCCATCTTTTTCATCGCCCTCACCAGCGCCACCGTGCCGTCCGGCCAGCTCTACGAGTATGCCTCCGATGAGGTTGCCCAGCGGTTCAATGTCATCCAAGGTGTCTCGAAGTCCGATGTTTATGGACTCAAGCGTGCCGTGCGCATTTCCGTGGATCCGGAAAAATTACACCGGCGCGGTTTAACCGTGGACGAGGTTGCGCGGCAGGTGCAATCGGCAACGGCAACGGTCGGTGCAGGGATCTTGAACGGAGCCCACCGGTCCTGGGTCATCAAAGCGGATGGCCAGCTCAACAACGCCGCCGACTACGCCAATATTATCCTCAGCAATGCCGACGGAACACCCGTTTACCTGCGCGACGTGGCCGAATGCAGCGACGGGTTGGAATCCACAACATTCCACAATTCGTTCTGGATCCGTGAGTTGGGCGAGTTTGATTCCGCCGTGGTCATCGCCGTTTCCCGCGCCGCTGGAGCCAACACGGTAGCCGTTGCAAAACAAATACATCAGCTCATCCCAAAAATTTGCAGCCAATTGCCAGAGTCCGTGCACCTTACAACCATCTACGACCGGTCAAAGACCATCGTGGCATCCATCTACGACGTACAGGAGGCGGTGCTCATCGCCTTTGTACTGGTGGTTTTGGTGATATTCTTCTTCCTCGGCCGCGTGCGGGACACGGCCATTCCCATCATCGCCCTGCCCATGTCCCTGCTTATTCTCTTCGTGGCCATGTATTTACTGGGATTCAGCCTGGATAATCTTTCCCTCATGGGCATAACCCTGGCCGTTGGATTTCTCGTGGATGACGCCATTGTGTTTTTGGAGAACATGGTGCGGCGCATGCAAAAACTGGGCGAGGACCCCCGAACCGCGTCCATCAACGGAGCCGAGGAAATCAGTTCAACCATCGTCTCCATGACCCTATCACTGGTTTCCATTTTCATCCCCCTATTTTTCCTCGGCGGTCAAATCGGCCGGGTTTTCCACGAATTTGCCGCGGTGATTATGATTGCGACCCTGGCCTCCGGTGTTATCTCGCTAACCGTCACGCCCCTGATGTGCACGCGCATGCTCAAACGGCGGGATACGGATGAAAAAACTCGCCTGGAAGCTTTTTCCGAGCGGCTGGAGGAGTCATTTCTCAAAGTTTACGGCCGCGTGCTGCACTTTTTCTTAGACCGCAAAACCATCTCCGTGGCCATCTGGGGATTATGTTTCATAGGCACGGTGTTTTGCTTTGTGAAACTTCCTAAAACCTTTCTCCCTGACGGCGACAGCGGCAACCTTCGCGGGATTTTCATCGCCCAGGAGGGGACGTCGCCGAAATCCATGCACGAATACCAGCACCAAATCGATGCCATTGTCCGCGCCCATCCGTCCGTGGCCTGCGCGTTCTCCATATCCGGCATCGGCTTCTTCCCGAGCAACCAGGGAATGGTCATCGCCTTTCTTAAACCGGCGTCCGAGCGCGGGAAGATAGAAACCATCGCCCACGAGCTCACCGGACAGCTCTTTGGCGTCCCCGGAACCATGGCCTTTTTGCGACCCATGCCAGCCCTACAAATTTCCACGGGCGCCATGAGTACCAACCAGGGCAAATACGCCTATACCATCTCCGGCGTCGAGCCCGCTCGCGTCCACGAAGCCGCGCAAAAAATGCTCATGGCCCTCCGGACCAATGATGGCCTGGCCTCCGTCTCCAGCGACCTCTTCCTCTCCACCCCGGAAGTGCGCATATCCATGCATCGGGACCAAATTTCATCCTATGGCAGCAGCGTGCGCGCCATCGAAACCCAGTACCAAAGCGCATTTTCCGGAAATTACATCTATCTCATCAAAGCGCCCACCCAGCAATACCAGGTCATCTTGGAGGTCGCCGACTCATTCCGATCCAAGGGGAGCGACTTAGATCTCCTCTACTATCGCGGCAGCGGCGGGCACTTCATCGATCCGTCCACGGTCACCTCATGGGAAACGGGCACCGGCGCTCTCACCGTCAATCACACCAATAATTTTCCCTCCGCCACCATATTCTTCGATCTAAAGCCAGGCGTGCCAATCGGTTCCGTCGTGGACCAAGTGAATGCCATGGCAAAGGATTTCCTGGCCGATGGACTCATGGGGTCCTTCCAGGGAGAAGCGGCCGCCTTCACCGCCACCTTTGCCAGTCTCAAGATTCTCATCCTCGCCGCCGCCTTTGTGACCTTCATCATCCTCGGCATCCTCTACGAGAGCTACTTACACCCCATCACCGTTTTGTCCGCGCTGCCAGTTGCTGCATTTGGCGGACTTGGCACGCTTCTCCTTTTGCGCCAGGAACTTTCCCTCTACGCCTACATCGGGTTGTTCATGCTGCTGGGGCTGGTGGAAAAGAACGGCATCATGATCATCGACTTCGCTCTCATGCGCCAGCGGGAAGGCATGTCCCCCCGCGAAGCCATCCACTTCGCCTCCATGCAACGCTTTCGGCCAATCATCATGACCACCCTGGCAACGGTCATGGGTGTGGTTCCACTGGCTCTCGGCTGGGGGGCGGACGGTGCATCCCGGCGACCACTAGGCCTGGTGATCATCGGCGGAATGGTTTTCGCCCAGGTCATCACCCTCTTCGTCACACCGGTTATCTACCTGTGCATGGACAGCTTCCAATCCCGTGTCCTGGATAAGATTTCCTTCTTTAAAAGGGGGGAATAGGATCTTTTTAAGAATTGTGCTAACTTTTCTCGTGAATTTAAATAAATCAAGTCCTCCGCGAGATTAGAATCACCATTCAACGGCACTTCCAATTTTTCATACCGGCTGCTGGTTTGCGAGTTCGTCCAATAGCGGTTGAACTTTTTCCCTGTCCGCCGGCGAAAGTCGTTCCGGGTCCGTAAAAAAGATTCCGTTATTGTGATCAATTTCGTGCTGCAGGCACTGGCCGAGTAGTCCATCGGCGCGAATTTGATGGAAAAATCCCTGGCAATCTTGGTAAGAAACTTCCACCCATTGATACCTTCTTACATTCGCATAAATGCCCGGGCCCGATAAACACCCTTCGGATAATTCCTGCAATTCATCCGATTGATTAACCACCTTTGCATTAATGAGAAATAGGGGAAACGGAAGATCGCCTTTGTTCACGCAGAGGAGATTTTTGCTATCCAATTCAGCAAGTGTCTGCTGATCCCATTGGCATGAAGTGTCGATGATACAGATGCGTGATTTTAATCCAACCTGTTGCGCGGCAAGCCCAACGCCACCGGCCCGATCCATAATGCCCAACATAGCCCAACATAAGGATTCCAAATTTTTATCAAAGACCTTTACCTCTTCGCCGGGAATGCGCAGACAAGGATCTCCGTAAATTCTAATCGTCAATTGATCACGCAAATGCCGAATTTGTTCCTGCATCGCCATGGGCCAATTTCGCCGTATTCTTCCGTCTGACATGGCGCTTACGGAAACCCGAATATCGCGTCTGGGCAAGTACTTTACCTAAATCAAACCTGCCGCCTGCGGTCTCGACATTGCCCATGGGCGTTCCGCGAAAGCTGATAGGGCGAAAAATTTTCTTGCATCAATTGAAAGACAAACAGAGGCTGAATGCCCGTTGGCGCCCCTAGCCCAATTGGACAGAGCACCTGACTACGGATCAGGAGGTTACAGGTTCGACTCCTGTGGGGCGTGCCATGGGCCGGGGTCGTAGCTCAGTTGGTAGAGCACCACAATGGCATTGTGGGGGTCAGGGGTTCGAATCCCCTCGGCTCCACCAGCGTCTAAAATGACGCAAACAATTGACTAAAAGGCATTTGTGGGAAAACCCTTCCGCAAGCAAATACAAACGTGAATCGCGAAATTGATGCGGCTATGCGTTGGGGGTAGGGCTTTTTAATTCTGCGCTACTAACCTGATTGCTCGTTTTGGAAATCTGCTACATTCGGATAAGAGGTCGGATACGGATTTGCGTGCCCTAGAGGCAATGTGTACCACCATATTG
>JAIRLM010000007.1 GCA_031259325.1 Puniceicoccales bacterium | reverse complement strand
ATTTCGAGGTTCGGTCACACAAGGTCAGTCAGTGGTTCAAGATATCGTTTTTCCGGCAAAATTCATAGCCGTGCCAGCGTGCACCTACGCGGCAAACGAATCCGCGCCGACGGCATTTTCCGCCACTCCACTTACGGCAGATATGTCCAGCCCAACCGTAAATTGTGCCAAGCTCACGCGCACGGCTACAGCGGATTCGGATGCGGGCCTCTTTCGCGTGTTTTACGGATTCGCCGTTAATCTTTGGTAAAGTATTTAGAAAGATGCGATTGGGTCGCCTTCGGCCTGGGACTTTGAAAAAGGAGTGAAAAGATGCCAATTAAAAAGGTTAAAGGCGGCTACAAATGGGGAAGCCGCGGAAAGGTTTACAAGACAAAGGCCGGCGCGGCCAAACAGGCCCGGGCCGCCTATGCCAACGGGTACCGGGAAAAAGCAGGAAAGCCAAAATGATGGCGTGGATTTTCACAGCCCTGGCCACGTTCGGCTCCTTCCTATGCGCCAAAGGCAACATGCTCTGGTGCTGGAGAATATGGACGGCAACCAACGTCTATTTTTTCATCCACGACATGTGCATCCACGAATGGGCGCAGGGCGTGGCCGTCTTAATTAATCTTTGTTTTTCCATCTACGGCTGGTGGGAAGAGGAAATTGAAAGGAGAACGCGCCTGTGAAGACCATCGCCGTAGTCGGAACCCATTGCACGGGAAAAACAACGCTGTGCTATAAGCTCTGCGCAAGTCTGCGCATGCATGGGAAAAACGCCATCCTGGTCAACGAATCCGCCCGCATGTGCCCCTTTCCAATCAACGAAGGACAAACCGCCGGGACCACGGAGTGGATTGCTCTCCAACAGCGACTTAACGTGTTAAATGCCCAGGCCGCCGGCTACGAATTTATCATATGCGACCGCTCTCCAATGGATTCATGCCTATATCACATGGCGAGATTTGGCTCAACGCAGGATTGTTATACGATAGACTTATTAAAACGGTATATGAGAGGAGTGATGTATTCCTATGATAAGATCATCCTGCTGTCGCGCGGCAAAACCGATATCGTAGCGGACGGAAGAAGAAGTGAAGAAAATGACATCCGCGATGCCGTTGATAAAATCTTTTTGGAATACTTCTTTTGGCATTTTAAAGACGATTTCATTCATTACCGAGCTGAAGACCTTTTCAAAAAGCGAGTAGATATCGATCCGGAGACTTTACGAATAACCTGTAAGTAATGATGTAATGAGGAAGTGTTATCACCTCACCCACAATGAACCCGATGGAATCTGAGACACGTCTTTTGGTGGATAAATCCCTGGAAAATTTGGGCTATAATGCCACGGATACGGGACGATTCCGCCATGTTTACATGGGGCAACCTCGAACGGAGGGGGAGCGGAGGAAGCTGAATGGCAGAAGGCCCGACTATGTGGTCTATTCGGAGCAAAGTGATGCGCCGCTGATGGTTATCGAAACGAAAAAAAGTGGTGAGTGCGTGGACGATGCCCTTGCGCAAGGGGCGAGTTATGCAAAGATTTTGGGCGCTCCCATCGTATTTGCTACGGATGGAGTATTTTGCAAATCGCTCCACAGTAAATTTGATAAGCCGCTTATTCTAAACCAGCAGGAAGTGGATGAATTCATCAGGGAAAGCTTGGCCCTAAAATTCCTCAATAATTACGAAGTCGATACCCTGTCAAATGAAGTCCGTTTGGGACGGCAGGAGCTAATTCGCATTTTTGGCGAGGCCAACGACATGCTTCGCAGCGAAGGTCTTCGCGCGGGCATCGACCGTTTCGGGGAATTTGCCAACATCCTTTTTTTGAAGCTAATTAGCGAAGCAGAGGAAAAGAATGAGGCAGAAAGCGGCAAACGTCTCCCCAATGACTGCCGCTGGGACTTCATCAAAACACTGCCACCCGATGTGCGCATCGATTATATCAACGGGACGATTCATGGGAAGCTCAATCGACTCTATCGTACGGAGATTTTTACACCGCTGCAAATGAGCAACCCGTTTACTCTGCGTGAGATAATGGGTAAGTTGGATCCACTACAATTGAATGATGTGGACTCGGACATTAAAGGTGACGCCTTTGAATATTTCCTCCGGGAGTCCACCGCATCGGGAAATGATCTCGGCGAGTACTTTACGCCGAGGCACATCGTAAAAACGATGGTGCGCCTGGTAAATCCACAGATCGGAGAAAAAGTTTACGATCCATTTTGCGGTACCGGTGGCATTCTCATTGAAAGCTTTCGTCATATCTGGAACACAATGCCTCGCAACCCATTGACAATTAATCAATTGCGCGAAAGCACGATCTACGGAAATGAAATTACGAATACGGCACGCATCACTAAGATGAATATGATTCTTGCCGGAGATGGACATTGCAATATTAACATGGCGGACAGCCTGGCCAATCCGGTTAATAACAAGTATGACATAGTAATTACTAATATGCCCTATTCGCAAAAAACAAATTTTGGAAACCTATATCCAATTCCTTCAAAAAATGGTGATAGCATTTGCGTGCAGCATTGCCTGCAAGCAATCAATGGGTTGTCAGAAAATGGCCGCATGGCGCTCGTCGTTCCGGAGGGATTTCTGTTCCGTAAAGACCTGGCCAAAACTCGAGAATTACTTTTGGAGAAGTGCAATTTGCGCAGCATTATTTCCCTTCCAAAAGGGGTTTTCTTGCCCTACACTTCAGTGAAAACTAACATTATCTATTGTGATAGAGTGAAAAACCACAACAGGGAAAAATTCGCCTATCCACATTATTGGTATTTTCCAGTTAAAAACGATGGCTATACCCTCAATGGTCATCGCCGGAAACTAGACGGGCCAAGCGACTTAGATCGGTATGCGAAGTATCGCCGATTGGACGAAAGGCAGGCAGATGAGATGCAAAAAGTCGGGTTCGAACTAGTGCCCTTCAATACGCTCGGAGAGGAGCATAAATTAATCCAAGTGCGCCGAACGAATTTAAAATGTGGGAATAGTAAATTTGAAACAATCACAATCGGAGAACTTGCCGCAAAGGGAATTATAACAATAGAAACAGGAAAGCCAATAACCAAGGAAAAAGCAATTGAGGGGGATGTGCCAGTTATAGCCAGCGGAAAGGTGAGTCCCTACTTCCATAATGAGGCTACACATGGCGGAAATGTTATTACAATTTCTTCCTGTGGGGGAGGTGCGGGTTTTGTTTCGTATCACAAAGCGGCAATTTGGGCATCTAACTGCAATGTGCTTTTCTCCAACGATGAAAAAAATTTTTGCACAAAATTCTTGTATTATGCTCTCAAAAATCAACAAGAATATATTCACGAATTACGACATGGAACTGGGCTACCTCATATTGGTATTGAAGATGTAATGACGCTAAATGTTCCAATTCTTTCGCCGGAGGAGCAAAAGAAGTTGGTGATAGAACTGGATGAAATGGACAACGCGATTAGGTGCGCGGAGACACTTATTGATGCTATAAAAATTATAATGCCAAAAAGATTTTCTTTTCGCTTCAGAGCGGATGGGATGCAAGAAGAAATTAATGCACTATCGCGCCACTGTGATGGGCACTAATTTCATTTTTCAAACAGCCGGGCAAGGCGATTCAGCTCCTGCCGGGCTTCCTCCGGGTGTGTCCGCTCTTTTGCGTACGCCCTTTCGTACATGGCGATGCGGTCCCTGTTGGACAAATCGTCCACTTTTTCCTTCTCCGGGGCGTAGGTGGAAAACTGTCCCGCTTTTACCCGTTCCGCGGACTTGAGCACTTTGGACATAAGTCTCACGCCATCGGCGGTTTGTGTTACGGCCTCCAGTGTCGCCAGGTCTTCCGGCGTCCAATCCGATTGCTCTTTCATGGCCGCGCTGAATTGGCGCAATTCGTCGATCAACTTCCCGCCATCCTTCCCAAGCTTTTCCATCTCCTTCTGGTAGAACTCCTTGGGGTCCTCCGGCTGGTAAAGGTCACCCATGCTTTTTAGCAGGTCCTTGGCCGCTTTCTTGTCCACGCCGGCCATGGAAAGAATTCCCACGAACTTCTCCGCCGTCTTTTTATCGTCTTCGTTTTCAATGTCTTGGAACTCCTCCGCCAGGTCGTCCACGGTCACTGGTTTGGATTTTTCCGAAGTTGAAATTTTCTTCCGCAATTTCTCATAATTTTGCTCCAATTCGCGGAACTCGGCCAAGAGTTTCTCCGTCCCATCCCCGCCGTTATCCGCCTTATCCGACGCATTTTTTTGCGCTACGGGCTCTTGGGCTCCTTCCGCTGCGGCAGCGGGTTCCGAATCCGCTACTTCTAAATTCTGCCCCTCGCTATTTTCGTTTTCGTCGGTCATTTTTTATCCTCCTCTGCTCCAAGAACATTTACATTTTTCAACATATATATCAACACATCCATGCGGCCGGCATAGCGCTGTGCTTTTTC
>JAIRLM010000033.1 GCA_031259325.1 Puniceicoccales bacterium | reverse complement strand
CCCGCGCAGCCCGAATTTCAGGTTCCACCGCCTGCACCAACTTCTCCACCTCGCAATGCACCGCCGAAAAAGGCATTCCGGTGGCTAACAACCTATTTGTTTCACCAACAATGCGCTCCTTAATCTCCGGCCATTCTCCAACCAAGAGGATTAGTCGACTTCGCGCCGCGTAATCGGCCGTTGAAAGCTTTTCAGTCGTAGCGTTAAACGGACTTGGACCACCGCGCGGAACAACGGCACCCTGATCATCCGGCTCCTCAACGCGCGGGGCCGTCGTACACACCGGCACACCATCGCCGACATCATCAACATCAACCTTGACCACACGTGGCCCATTACCACACGGCGACACATTTCCTTGCACACCCATAAGTCACCTCCTAATGAAAAACTCTCCACGGCCAATTGTAGGCCCACGTCCGACCACAACCACACTCGCCTTAGTTACCGCGAAAAATTTTGCAGACGAACAAAACAATCCGTTGCCATACTTTCACTACGCCGGATTGCACTTTTTGCCAGAATCCTTCGGAGCTTTTTTTTTAATTCCCGCTTTAATCTCAGCGGCATCGGCTTCGGCATTCAACCTGTCTGTTTCTCTTGCACGCGCCGCAATCTCCCGCTCGCGGGCATTTGCCGGTTCCACAATCCCCTTTCGGATCTGCTCCCTCCTTTCTTCCCGCGTAGCCCGAATTCCAGGTTCCACCGCCTGCACCAACTTCTCCACCTCGCAATGCACCGCCGAAAAAGACATTCCGGTGGCTAACAACCTATTTGTTTCACCAACGATGCGCTCCTTGATCTCTGGCCAGCTTACTGCCAAAAGAATCAAATTGTTCCGTGCCACATAATCATCCGTTGAAAGCTTTTCAGTCGTAGCGTTAAACGGATCTGGACCGCTGTGCGGAACAACGGCACACTGATCATCCGGCTCATCAACGCGCGGGGCCGTCGTACACACCGGCACACCATCGCCGACATCATCAACATCAACCTTGACCACACGCGGCCCACTACCATTCGCTGACACATTCCTAGACACATTCATAACCGCCTCCTAGTGAAAAACTCTCCACAGCCAATTGTGCGTTTGTCGCTCGGCCGTCACCGCCTCGGCTTTGGCTTTTCTCGTCCTCGCCCGTTCTTGTTCCAACTGCTCTGCAGAGCGCTTGCGCAGTTCACTGCTGACCTCCTGAAACGCGGCAAGCACCTTCTCCCACGATTTTGCCATCGCATCGCGATCTGGTGAAACCATGCACAGATAAAGCGCAGCCTCTAAATTATGTACACACTCCCACTCGAACTTGCCAGCTATTGCCATTAACACACAGCCCATCGCCTCCGCTGACCACAGCATAGCAATCCGCTCCGTGTGAAATCGCATCATCGCCAGGTCGGTACACTTGGAACGATAGGTCTCCAATGTCTTCCGCTCGTTCGCAAACCCTTCGCGTATCAGTGCCAAAGTCGCACTGTCCGGTACTAACGCTAAACTCATAAATTACCCACACCCCCTCTAGGGCCTAGCGGCTGACGCGTCGTGCCAAATAAAGTTTTTTGTAAATTTTCGACAATCGAAGAAGTAAATAAAAAATTCATGCGGAAGCCCTTCTAATTCTTCGCTTAGAAAAGTCAAGCATGACTTATGGTGCGCCGCAACATGGTCCAAAATTCGCGTTTATGACCATGCTTGTGCCATTATGGCTCCTCTTGACGTCGTTTTCAAAATTTATAAACTTAGGTTTGCGGGCGAGATATCGATTTGTTATAAATTAGTCAGCGCGGGAAAATGTCTTTTGCCAGAAATGCCGACGGTCAAGGGAGCATGGTTTGGCGAGGTGGTACCTGGCGGAAGAATTAATTAACAAAACATTTACAAAAGTTCCAAAAACTGCTTTTTCGCCCAAGGAGGCAAACATGCAGTCGATTTTAGATCGGGCCGTGGGCATTCGCGCGGTCGTCCTCGGGGACCTTTTTCTCGACCACTACGTAATGGGCTATGCGAGTCAGCTTTCGGTCGAGGCGCCCGTTCCCGTTGTCAGCGTGCATGAGGACATCTGGTTGCTAGGCGGCGCCGCCAATGTGGCCCTGAATTTGAAGACATTCGGCTCGCTCGTCGAGGTGATCGGGCCGCTGGGCATGGATACCGCCGGGGATCGATTGCAAAACTTACTCGCGGACAACAAAATTCTGTTTGATACGAGGCTGCGAACTAGCGACGTGCAGACGATTGTCAAAACACGCATCATGGCAAAGCGGCAGCAGCTGTGCCGGGTGGACCGGGGAAATATGGCAAATACCGCCGCCTTCGGACGGGCAATGGAGAACTTGGAAGATATCCTCCAAAATACGGATTTGCTCATTCTATCGGACCACGCCAAGGGTGCGCTGACACAACATTTGGTCGATTCGGCCATTGAAATCGCCCATAAAAATAATTGTTTCGTGGCCGCGGATCCGAACCCGCAACACAAATTGCGCTACGCCGGCATTGACCTCATTACCCCAAGCGCCAATGAGGCGTTGGAAATGGCTGAAATGGAACGGGAGAAGGGCCGAGCCGTCGACTGGCAGAGCGTCTGCAAAAAGATTTACCAATCCCACGCGCCCAAGTACTTGGTCATTACGCTGAGCGACCAGGGCATGTTACTGTGCAAGGACGGCCAGGTGCTGCGCCAGGTCCAAACGGCTGTTCGGGAGGTTTTTGACATCTCCGGCGCCGGCGACACGGTCATTTCCGCGATTTCCATAAGTCTCGCCGTGGGAAAGGATTTAGAGGATGCCGCCCGCTTCGCCAATACGGCGGCTGGGATTGTCGTCGGAAAATTTGGCACCGCCGTCGCCACCCCGGCGGAAATCATCAATGCGGCGCAGGAGGCAAAACCGGGCCGCTCCCGCCGCTAAATCAAAGTCAACATTTACGCGATCAAGTGTTTGACACATTTTCAACGCCTCTTGGGTAAAAATTTCCACCCATTTGTACGCAAGCTGGCAATCCGCATAAGTATCACGCACTATGCATTTTATCCCTAAAAGTGGATGATTCAGGGAATTGTTTTGAGTTTTTACGAATGCCAATTATACTATGAAACAATGCGGCAAATTCGTGTGCAAACGATCATCATGGGCGGGGGCGTGGGAAGCCGCCTTTTTCCACTCACCAAGGGTCGATGCAAACCGGCGGTTCCCATTGGTGGCAAATATCGGCTCGTCGACATCGCCATCAGCAACAGCATCCACTCCGGGTATAATCAAATTTACCTGTTGACCCAATATCACACCCGCTCACTCCACCGGCACATTTCCGAAACCTACAACTTCGACCCATTTGCCGGGGGGTTTGTGGAAGTCCTTCCCGCGGAGCAGGTCGACGGAAAAGACCACACCTGGTACGAGGGCACCGCCGATGCCGTTCGAAAAAATTTGGATTACATCAACCTGGCGGACGACGACCTGGTGCTCATCCTCGCCGGGGACCATCTCTATCGCATGGATTTCTCCGCCATGGTAAAGGCGCACCTGGAAACCAACGCAGAAGTTACCATTTCGGGGAAAATCGTTCCCAGCAGCATCGTGCGCCAGCTCGGAGTCATGGAGTTGTGCCCGGACATGCGCATCCGCAACTTTGAAGAAAAGCCCAGCACCGATGAGCAAATCCGCCGACTTCTACTCCCGCGGGAGGAGTACCCTCGCCACAACCTAGACCCCAGTCAAGCCTACTGCGTGGCATCCATGGGGAATTATCTATTTCGCTTCGAAACACTTAAGCACGCGTTGGAGGGCAATGAGAATGACTTTGGAAAAAATGTCCTGCCGAAATTATTGGCCCAGGGAACGGCCATGTACACATATCTTTTTGACGGCTATTGGGAAGACATCGGCTCCGTGCGCTCTTTTTTCGACGCAAATCTAGCCCTCACGGATATTGTCCCGCCGTTTGATTTTTTTGACGAAAAACACCCCATTTTTACAAAGCCGCGTTACCTGCCCGCATCCAAAATCAACGGCTGCTCCATGGAACGGGTCATCATCGGCGATGGCTGTCTCATTGATCGGGCGGTTTTGCGCCGGTGTGTCATTGGCATTCGGTCGGTCATCCGCGAAAATTCATGTCTGGAAGACGTATTAGTCATGGGAAACAATGCCTTTGAAAAACGCCACACGCCAAGCGGCCCCATTCCCTGTGGAATCGGAAAAAATTGTTACATCCGCAACGCCATCATCGACAAGGACTCCCGCATCGGAGACCGGGTCCGGCTCGTCGCGGACGGAAAGCCCAATGGCTACGAATCCCACGGCTGTGTCCTCGTCGATGGAATCATCTGCGTCCCCGAGCGGACGGTGTTACAGGATGACTTTATCTTCTAGGCACGCGAAATCTTGACTTGAATCCAATTTCTGGGGACTCTCCGACGCTTCGATGGCACTGCCGCTAATTTTTGTAATTTCAGGGCCAACGGGCGTGGGAAAAACGACCCTTTGCAGGAGTATTGTCGGCGCATTTTCCAGCCAAATCATCACGGCCGTCACTACAACCACGCGTTCTCCTCGCACGGGCGAAACCAACGGCGTGGATTATTATTTTACCACGAAGGATGATTTCCTGCGCATGCGAGACCGGGATGAATTCTTAGAATATTCCCGCGTGCACAAGGAACACTTTTACGGGCTAACCCATTTGGAAATTACCAATCATTTCAAAAATGGTTTGGATGTGCTGCTTAACTTGGACGTGCAAGGAGCGGCAAAATTGCGCGAGCTTGCCAGAGAAAAGGAAAATGCCATACTTCACAACCGCGTGGTGAGCGTTTTTCTACTTCCTCCGCCGGAAGGGGAACTCATCCACCGCATCCGCCGGCGCGGGCCGATTTCAAGGAGGGAAATTGAGTTGCGTCTGGAGTCCATCCGGAATGAAGTGCGGATGGCACGCACCTATGACTATTCCATTCCGCCCGGGAATAAGCGATTCGTTTTTGAGGCCATGCGACACATCTACCGCGCGGAGAAACTGCGTAACCGTCAAGATGCCGCCGAGTTGCACGTTTGCGGGCGAGTGATTTCCGGACAAGAACATCAAGTCGGCTTGCACGGGAGTACTCAGGGTTAGTAAAATCAATGCAGCATAGGGAGGGCACAATCTGAGCCATTTGAAAAGTTTAGAGTTGAGGTTGCCGACTCCACAACGCGTGGTGGTCTACCCTAAAAACATACTGGAATTGTGGCTGAAATCCTGTCGATAGATTTAGGATTTTGAGTTTATCCATCTAAATTTTTAAGTTTGTGTGCTGACATGAAATTTTTGCCCGAGCAAGTGGCCGTGGACGCACGCGGGGCATGGGTTAATTTTGCTCCGGAAATGCCGATAACCGATTTTGCCATCGATTCCCGCAAAGCTGCACGGGGCACGCTGTTTTTTGCCATTCCAACGGCAAATGACGATGGCCATCGCTATCTTTCCGCAGCCCTGGCCAACGGTGCATGTGGTGCCGTCGTCGAGCATTGCGACGAAAATGTCCCAATTCCACAATTGGTAGTTGACAGCAGCATCGTTGCCCTGCAAACCATTGCCGCGGCCAATCGGCAACGGTTTTCGAACCCGGTCATAGCCATCGCGGGCAGTTACGGAAAGACGACCACGAAGGAATTATTGGCACTGCTGCTTGGAAAAGCGGAAACGATGGCTAGCGCGGGCAATGAAAATAACACCCTTGGTGTGCCCCTGACTCTGCTCAAATTGGACCCGAAAAAGCATCATTATGCGGTTCTCGAGACGGGTATCAGTCGGCCGGCGGAAATGGCTACCATCGGAGAAATATTACAGCCCACACACGTTATTTTCACAGCGATTTCCCAAAAACATCGGGAATTTTTTCCCTCACAAGGGGCACTTCTGGAAGAAAAACTGCGCATCTGCGAATCCGTACCTGGGCGAGGTGGATTTATCGTCACCGATGAAGAGTTGGCCCGACTTTCGCAGTTTGCACCATTCCGCGAGCATTTGCACATCATTGCCAGGGGGCGTACCCGACGGACTAACGCCGTGGTCCATTCTCCGTTTTGGGAAAGTGAAAAAATGTTCTGCCGAATTATTTTTCCCGCCGCAGGGCTTGCAGAAGAAGACTACGAATTGCCCATTCCGTCCGAGGGATTTGCCTATGATTTTGCTCTATGCCGCGTACTGACCCAGCACTTTGGCGTCAATTGGGAAACAACGGCACAACGCTTGGCCCGGTGGAAACCGCTGCCTTTGCGGGGACAAATTTTTCGTCATCGACGGAAAAAACAAATCTACTTCGCGGACTGCTACAACAGCGATGTCCCCGCGCTAATCGAGTCTATCCGCATATTCGAAAAAAAATTCCCCCACGAACCCCGCTATTACGTCATTGGGTCACTTGGGGAATACGGGATTGAATCCAAGCGGCAGCACCAACTCGCCGGCGAGCAGCTCCCCGTTGGAAGGCACGGGCAAATTCTTTTCATTGGCGAAGAATGCATTCCCATGCTCGAGGCAATGAAACGGCGGGGATTTTCCCCAGAAAACATGCACATTTACCGCGATCTCGACGAAATACGCGCCGCTCTTTCCGGCGCAGAAGGGGCCATTTACCTGAAGGGCAGCCGGATGCATGAACTAGAACGGTTAGTTGATTTGGGGGAGTGTGAACTATCCGACGCGGCCAAACCCAGCCTGCCGTAGCGTTCCCGCTCGTAAGGTTTAATGTGCAATGTTCTCTTCGGCAAAGTCCCATGTTCCGCGGAGATGGACAAAAGAAAAACAGGATGAAATGCTTTTGCGGCCAGACGTCCGACGAAAAACTTCTTGCGCGCTGGGCAAAAATGCGCGGTGGTTTGGACCCCAGCTCTCGGGAGTTTTATTTTCATTGCCATGCGAAAGAAAAATTTAGGCCCGTCCCGTTTTCAGCCAAAGGTGCTTATTGTTTGGGGCATTTTAATTTTCTCCCTCATTCTCGCCTGGACAATGATCTCGCCAGCTAGCCCCGCCGCACCAAAAGAGGAATGGACGGTCGGTCGGGTCCTGGAGATGGCACAAAAGGGACTTGTCCGCAGCGGTGAAATTCAAGCCATTCCCAGCCGAGGTCTTCAGTGGTACCGGGTTTCTGGCAAGATGGAAGAAAATGACCATCCGGTTAGTTTCACGGCACAGGGTCGGCTCACCGATAGCCGCTTCAACGAGCTCATGGCCACGGCGAATTTTAGAGAAAAGCCGGGCAATTCGTTTTTTACGGACCTCATGCTCGGAATAGTTCCCTTCCTGGTCATTTTTGCCGTGCTCTACTTCTTTCTGTTTCGGCAGATACGCGGAGCCGGGCGCACCACCATGACCTTTGGAAAGAGTCGGGCGCGGTTGCAAATTATTGGAGATAAAAAGGTTACATTTGCCGACGTGGCCGGGTGTGATGAGGCCAAGGAGGAAGTTGCTGAGATCGTGGATTTCCTGAAAAATCCAAAAAAATACAACGACATCGGCGGCCGCATTCCGAAGGGCTGCCTCATGGTTGGCCCGCCAGGGACGGGAAAAACTCTTCTAGCCAAGGCGGTTGCCGGTGAAGCCGGGGTGCCGTTTTTCAGCATCAGCGGGTCGGATTTCGTGGAAATGTTCGTAGGCGTCGGTGCCGCCCGGGTGCGTGATTTATTCGAACAGGGACGAAAAAATGCGCCATGCATCATCTTCATCGATGAAATCGATGCGGTCGGTCGCCAACGGGGAGCTGGGCTCGGTGGTGGAAACGACGAAAGAGAGCAAACGCTTAATTCCATCCTCGTAGAAATGGACGGGTTTGACGGGCGCGAGGGGGTGATCCTCATGGCCGCCACCAACAGACCGGACATTTTAGACAGCGCCCTCCTGCGCCCAGGGCGTTTTGACCGGCAGGTGGTCATCGATTTGCCTGATTTATACGGCCGGGAGGAAATTTTGCAAATTCATGGGAAAAAAGTGAAATTGGCCAGCGATGTCGATCTCAAGGTCATCGCAAAAAATACCCCGGGATTTTCCGGCGCGGATTTAGAAAATTTGGTCAATGAAGGCGCCCTATTGGCCGCTCGTTTTGACAAAAAGAAAGTGGATCGATTGGATCTGGAATCCGCCAGGGAGAAGGTTTGCTACGGCCGAGAACGCAAGCGGCTGCTGGATGATCACGACAAGAAAACCACAGCCTACCACGAGGCGGGCCATGCCATTGTGCAGGCATCCATTGATGATGGGCTCCTGCCCGTTCACAAGGTGACCATCATTCCCCGGGGACGTAGTCTGGGGAGTACTATGTTCATGCCCAGCAAGGACATTTTGAATAAAACCAAACAAAGCGCCTTTAATGAAATTTGCTGTTCCATGGGCGGGAGAATTGCGGAGGATTTGGTCTTTGGCGAAATCTCCAGCGGTGCGGCTTCGGACATCAAGCAGGCCACAAAGCTCGCCCGACGAATGGTTTGCGACTG
The DNA here is from genome assembly GCA_031259325.1 of Puniceicoccales bacterium. Taxonomy (GTDB): domain Bacteria; phylum Verrucomicrobiota; class Verrucomicrobiia; order Opitutales; family JAIRLM01; genus JAIRLM01. The sequence goes on along the minus strand of JAIRLM010000033.1, from coordinate 21,648 downwards.
GGGCATGAGTTCCCTGGGAACCATCGCCTTTGGCGAAAATCAGGATCATATTTTCCTCGGCCGGGACATTACGCGCAATCAAAATTACAGCGAAAAAACGGCCCAGCTCATTGACGGCGAGGTTGAATCCATCATTCGCGCCCAGTACAAGCGCGCGGAGGAAATTTTGAAGGAACATCGCACGGCGCTAGAAACCGTTGCTAAGGCGCTGTTGGAACACGAGACCATCGATGGCGTGCACGTTTACGAGGTTCTAAGGGATGGGCGCATCCTATCACCCATACCCTATGTGAAGGTATTGCCGACCATGGACGAGAAAAAGGTCAGTTTTTCCGCCAGGGCAGTAACGAGTGAATCAAAGAAGACTTCACGAAAAGAAGCACCGCCGTCGCCATGAAAATTAACGGCCATTGGGTTCATGACCTTGACCCCTATGCCATTAGGTTTCCTGATTCCTGGCCTTTCGATGGTATACGCTGGTACGGCGTTGCCTATCTGTTAGGGTTTTTGTCCACCTATCTCATTTTTCGCCTTTATCGGTCCTGCCAGCGATTGACGCTTAGCAATGATCAAATTGATTCGCTGCTCGCCCATATCATCCTCGGGACCGTTATCGGTGGACGTTTGGGTTATGTGCTTCTCTATGAGACAAACGTACTCATTTCCGATCCGATCGAAATTTTCCGCATCTGGCACGGCGGCATGTCCAGCCATGGCGGGTTTGTCGGCACTGCGTTAGCCATCTACTACTTTTCCCACCGGCACCAACTGCCGATGTTCACCATCGCCGATTCCGTCGTTTCCGTGGCACCACTGGGCATTTTTTTGGGCCGTATGGCCAATTTCGTCAATGGCGAGCTCTATGGGCGGATCAGCAATGTTGCCTGGGCGGTCATCTTTCCTGGGGCAGAATCGGGCAAAAACTATTTCACAGCACGGCATCCGTCTCAGATTTATGAAGCATTGACCGAGGGTTTGCTGCTGTTTGCATGTATGCAAACCGCCTTTTGGGACAAAAAGACTTCAAAAACGTTTGCCGGATACCTGGTGGCAAAATTTTTAGTCGCCTATTCCCTGTTGCGCATTTTTTGCGAATATTTTCGGGAACCGGACGCATCGCTGATTATTGGCGTCACCCGCGGCCAATTTTATTCCGCGTTCACACTTTTCTGTGGATTCGGCCTCTGGTACATTTTATGCCAAAAACAACGGTCGAACGGTGTGGTTAGTTCTCTTTGACGAACTCGGGCGTGGCTCCGAGTCCCTGAGGTCCCCGGAAAGTCCGTTTACCAAATTTGCGGGATGCTTACCCACCCGTGCATTATTTCCTACTACCTTTGGCAACTATACGACACCTTGTGCTGCGGCTGTTGGCCTACAATCATCAAAGGAAGCTAAAGAGCTTGCGCTACACATCTTCATATGACTCTATATGTACGGAGCTCACAAAGGAGTTGGCGAGGTTCCTGAGAGATCTACTCCTTAAATTTGCCGACCAAACATGAATGCGTGTATAGAATTTATGGCTAGCCTCAGCGTGCCCATTATGCATAGTTAGCCACCGCTGGGCATTTTACACAAAAATTTCACAAATCGTATTTTTTAGAATCTAAGCCGAAAAATTATTATAGAATCAACCCCACGAGTCTCATGCGTCATTAAGCGTTAAAAATCTAATGCCATTATATAAAATGAAGTAGGCTTCTTGCGAAGGCTGAGCCCGTGATCCTGAATCCCGCAATTCATGTAATGAAAAATGGCCCGAAATAGACTTTTGCAGGCGGTTTATTTCAAACACCTTCACTCCAAGCGGGTTCGACGACATCTGACAAAAATTTAACAACCGTCACAATCATACTTCGCCGCACGTCTGATGGAGGCTTGCCAGCGACCGGATTAACCCACCAGCGCATGGGCTCCGTCCGAGATTTGCCGCATATCTCTGTAGGCTCACCGTCGGCCGGATTCTGCGGGCATATGAGCCCTTTGCCCGTATCGATAATGACATTAATCGAGGCCGGGTATGGTTCATGACGAAGGTCTAGCCAATTCACATACATCTGAGCCGCTGTTTCAACGTTTTCAGCGCCTACCATCTCCCCACCCATCGCAAACGCCGCCGCGTTTATGGCACGAAATTCTCTACATAACCCCTTTTCCCGTGCCTCAGCATGGACACAACCATCGTCTGTCATTATGCCAAGACACGACTTAATCCCTGATATCACAACACTAGCTGCGGATACCAAATTGTGTTCAGCGATCCATCTGAGCATGCCAAAGCAGAACAGCGCATCCACCCTACCTCGCCTTAGCGTGCGACACCGACCCAAATGTTTTTCTGAAATAGTGCGGTTTGCTAACATATCCGCCTCGATCTGCTCACTCTCCTTAATATATTTCCAATAAAACTCCACAGACCGCACAATTAATGCATCCATAAAAACACTCCCCTTCGAAAATCCACGCGCCGCACCACGCGGTGGTGTGTACGAGTTGATGGTCAAAATGCGAGAAGTAACAAAGCTTTATGTTGTTATTGCAATTTTTTAGTAGACGACAATTTATACAAAAAACCATTCGCGCAGTTGCGGCCCATTTTTTGACAGACAGGCCGTGGCCATTCATGAAAAATTCGGCCGTGGTCCAACCAAAAAATTCAAAAAATAACTCATGCGACTTAATAATTTTCAAATTTTGGGGATGGGTAAAGTGCATCCAAACAGCTCTGACTTGCGGCGCGTCTCCACCGTAAGATATCGAAAATGCACACATAAATCAGCAACAGGGAAAGTAGGAAGATGCATAAACTCCGCGCGAAGTTTGCAAACCATTTTGGAAGTGGCTGGCGGATGGCTTTTTCCACAAATGTAAAAAATATGAGTCCTCCGTCCAAACCGGGAATCGGCAGGAGATTCAAAACCGCGAGTCCCACATTGAGATTTACGATAAATGCCAGCGCCAGGCGCAGGTCACTTTGAATGAAGTGGTGCAACAGTCGTCCCATTCCGAAAATACCCGTCAAATTTTGTGCGCCAACGTCCGAATGGCGGTTGAATAGTGAGCACAGCATGCGCCAGACCGCACGCATGTCCGAAAGAAGTAACTTGAACGGATTCGGACGTTCCACAATCTGCGGATGAGCAAAGATAATTCCCAGGACCCGATGGGTTACCGGCGGAATGTGTTCGAGCGACGTGAAATTTACCAGCAACTCATCGGGCGAAAATTGGCGATTTTTTATGCCCTTGGGACCATTGAGCGCTAACCATTGGGATTTCTCGCCTTCGACAAAAATGACCGTGTGGCCCTTCCGCACGCCGCGCATGTGAGCTTTTTGAATGGTCAATGGCTGCGGCCGGATATCAATTTGCAAAATTTTTCCATCGCGGCATATGGTTAAATCTGTTCCTCCGTCGACGCCTTGAAGGTATTCGTCCAAAGCCATCGGAGAAAGTAGCTCCCGTCCGCCAACGGCCAAAATTTGATCCCCGGAGAGCAGGCCAACCCGTTGCGCCGGAGAATTTTCAAGTACGGTTCCCACAAGCAGGTCGCTCGCGGGAAAAACGGCCACGTGGCGCGGTCTATTTTCTTTTTTCAGCGGCGGGAAAACGGGGATTGTCAGGCGAAAAACACCATTTTCCCGGCAGATTTGCAGATCCGCAGCCGGTTGCCCGTCATCCATGTGCCGCGTTCCCATAGCGATCAACTGGGGTAATTGGGAAAATTGTTGCAGTGCGATTCCGTCGACGGAAAGGATCCGGTCGCCGACACGCAATTCACTGGTCGTCAACGGATTCGGCACGGTATCGGTGGAATAGGCAATGGTTTGCGGAATGGCTCCAATGGTTGTTGTACGGTCACTTTTTGGCGTTGGAATACCAACCAGCCAAAGGACACAGGCAATGAATAGGGCGAACAGCAGGTTGCAGCCCGCACCAGCGGCTAAAATTTCAATTTTTCCCAAAAACGTCGGAACTCTTTCGGCGGTGCCCGGCGGCGGATTCCATACCCCCTCAATCGCTTCCATATCCCCCATTTGCGGGAGTGTCACGTAGCCACCCAGCGGAATCAGCGCGACTTGGAACCGCGTGCCATTCGCCCTCCAGGAAAAGAGCTTCGGGCCAAATCCGACGGAAAAGCAGGGCACCCACAGCCCGCAGCGCTTTGCCGCCCAATAATGGCCAAATTCATGGACAAAAATTGACCCTTCGAGTGCAAAAACGATCCAAAAAATCTCCCAAAGATTGTGCCAATACATGGGCGTACCTTCGTGAATTTGCCAATCGCGTCAAGGCGGATGAAATTTGATGAAACTAGACCCTTTGCGGAAGCCGATTTTGGACAATCAGCCCATTGCAGAAGCCAATGTCACAGCCTTAAAATCCGTAATTCACATGAAAAAATGGCTTAAAATAAACTTTGGCAATGGGTCTGATGGACATTGTTTTCGTATCGACATCACCAACCCAGATTACGACGTCGACGCGCTTGTTCGATGTTCGGTCCCACAAACTCAAGAAACGGAATTCACAAAGGAAACGGCTAGGTTCCTAAGAAGTCCGCTCCTTGAGTTTGTGGGACCAAACAACCAGAATCCATATGATCGAGATCTGTACGGCGCGCAAGCCTGAACTCATGTCTCTCACTAGGTGTGCGATGAATGGCGTTATTCGGGCCAATTGCGATGTCGCCTGGGATTTGAGCGGTGTGCCGACAGACGATGCGAGCATTGCAGCTCTTAATATTTACATGAAAAACATCACAGATAACAACAAAACGCACATCCAAACACGAACCAAATTAGATGAGGCTCTGTTGATGTAATTTCATTTGTTCAGCCTCAAAAATGGCATATTTGGGCCCCGCTGGCACTTGAGCCTTTCCCAGCTCTTGGCGTACTGCAAAATTTTCTTTTCCTTTCAACCACGCCCGAATAGCATGACAGCACCATGACAAATTCCGTACACGCGGATCTGGAGAGCATTGTTCAGAATTTGGGAATCACCAGCGCTTCAAGTTCAAGAGTGGAGGACCGCAGTGCCTTTGTTCCAAACGTGGCAACCATGCGTGCGAGTGCGGCAAGGGGACAATCAGCCCAATCCAAACCGGAAAAAGACCAGCCTTGCACGGACGCAAATCTCCAGCGGAAAAAAATAGAGTCGGCGCAGGTATTTGCTCAGCGCATCGATCCCAGCGGCGCCCCAGAGCCTTATTTGGAATTTGCGAGTGCGTTGACGGCCACGCTTCTCCGCGATAGTGAAAGCGATGATGGGACGAGGCCCGGTGCTGACGCAGCCAGCGATGGGGATGAGGCCGTTGCAACACCGGAATCCGAAGAGGCGACAGGAACCGCTCCAGCCGATGGAGAAGAATTCGGAAGGCAAAAACTCAACGCTGACGCCTATCCCGCGGGGGTTCGAAAAACTTTGAATCAAGTGGTTCAGCAAATTCAGCGGACCACCGGCCAGGAACCGAAAACGATAGCGGAAATTTTCAATTTTGCCCAATTTGCCCTCACGGCGGCAGAAAAGGACCGGGATGCCTACGCGGTCCAGGAGCAGCGTGCCAGTAACCGCTCGGAACAGCTCCGGAGACGGAAGGACCCCAAAGGAATCGAAAAGTTCCATAAAACGGAAAAATTGCTAACGGCCATTAGGGCGGACAAAAAAAATGCCGAGACCGTTTGTGATCAGCTATCCGTCGCCGTTCAAGAAATGGATCGGCTGGATGGCGGGCGCATAAGGGACGGATTTAATATCATCCCGAAAGCATTTAAGATCATTGAAGAGCGGAAGCTCGATGGCCAGCCGGCTGAAATCTCTGCAACGGAACTATCCGCCACCTATTGCGAAAAGATACTGGAATTCACCACCCCCAGTCAATTTTACGAAGATTATGCGAAAAATTATTCCCACATGGAATTTTCGCAATTTATTGACCTGGCCCTCCGCCTTCTGGGAGATGATATTAAATCCACGGATTCTTCCAGAGGAAAATCCTTTCTCGTGGCAATTCGAGACGGTCTTTTTCATGCGGAAATATGCTATCAAATATTCAATTCCGTTGGACAAATTGATGCCCAATTTTTCCGACTTACGCGCCTGCGAGAAGTTGAAGCTGGAACCTATGTTCCCAATTATTTGGTCATTGCCCATAGTATGGATGGAACGCTGAAGCTGTCCACGGCGCGCGCGGAAGGAGAGGCGACTCCTCTTTGTAGCATGCGTATGGCCCCGAATGTGGACCATTTTGGAAAAATTAGCGAACTTTTCAGGGACCATGGAATCGAGGATTTCATCCTTCTCCCCGATCCGGGCATGGACAGAAAATCAGTGCGGCAGTTTAAAAACGGCCTCGTCATACGCTACGGCCGCCGGGTCTTTGATCATATCCCAAAGGCTGAAATGAATTCCACTGAAGTTGCGGATGGCGAACCGCATAACGCAATCGCCGAGTAATTATATGCGATTTGCAAAATTCATTTCTATAATAATTTTCCAATTTAAATTCCTAGATTTAGTACAAGCATGCCAACGACAATTGTCGCCTGTGCCGCGCCCCAAGACCGAAAGCGCGAAAAGTGTTTGATCCCGCAAACTTAAGGAGCGGATCTCTTAGGGATCTCGCCGGCTCCTTTGCGAACTCCGCTCCTTGAGTTTGTGGGATCGAACAGCTGAGGGGTTCGTCATAAAAAATCCATCCCCAAAACTCCTCAAAAATGGCTAAAAATGATTTTGACGAAACGTTTCGGGGTCCAGGAGAGGTCTTGAATTTGTGATATTTTTTACACCACCCCGGGAGCCGCTAAGGCGTTGGTGGGAGGTAGGGGACTCGAACCCATGACCTCCGGTGTGTGATACCGGCGCTCTAACCAGCTGAGCTAACCCCCCAACACGCCCAGCCAAGGGATATGCGGATGGTGCGTCAAGTTTTTTGAGAATCTTGCAAAAAGTCACCCGCGTCGATATCATGCTCATTAGACCTCCTGCGAAAGTCAAAATCGCGGTTTTGTATTCCGCAATTCATGCGGCGAAAAATGGCCTAAAATAGACACTTTTGCAGGAGGTCTATTCCACCCTTTGATAAAATAACATATACGCGTTCATTCCGCAGGTTCCATTGCCGTATAAGCCTTCGATTTCAGATCTTGGGACCTCCGTTGCGCTGCTATCGTCAAATTTAAACCAGACACCGTTGATTTTCGCGTATGCCACATAATGCCCTCCTACAGCTGATCCGGAATGGGCCATAATACTTAACAATTGATAGGGTGCAGGCGTTTTGGGATCCAATGTTGTTGGTGCGAGATCGATTTTGTTGGTGAATTCAAACCTGTCGTTAATTTTTCGACATCCGCCTCCCGCTGCGTCATATGTGTATCGTTTCACCTGAATTGTTAAAAACTGCGGAAGTGTAACAAATTTTTGACGCCGCATAGCAGGCTGCTTTTCACGGATACCGTCCGTGTAATCTGAAATTTCCTCTGGTTGAGCCAGCGCGACCAAACCTGCATTGAGATCTTTTATCGCCGCCGTTGGGGCAATCGGTATAGAAAACTGCGTTTCTGGGTTGACGGGGGCCAAAATCTCGCCATCGGGTTGGTCATTAATGAGCCATTGCATAAGTGTTTGAGGCGAAAAATTAAATCCTAAATCAACGCCAACACAGGCGCCCCTATCTCCATTGGATCGATAAAATTTTATTTGTTTAAGCGTATTCATTTCGTCAGAAGTTATTTTGTTCAATGCTAATGCCGCATCCACGAGGGCATTGGCTTGGCTCTGAGGAATATTATTAAAGCTCGTTTGAATGTAATTCAAAAGGTAAATTACAAATTCACTGGCATCACACTGTTCACTTGTTAAATGTCTCCATGCGCCAGTTGCCTGAAGTGCGGTAAAAAATTTTTCTACCAATTCCCTAGGACACGGTTGAATTCGGATTCCATTAACAGTTGGGTTGCTAAGGTATTCAAAAATTTTGCTAAGGTCGCGGATGACATCAAATTTGGCATCCTCGAGAAGTACCTTACTCAGAATTGGGATGCTATCGGCAAGAAGTTTATTTCGATAGAGCACTTGCAGTGCTGCATTCATGTAGCAAGTCCCACCCAAATTGGGAATTCCGGCGCCAACGATCTTTGCCGGAGAGGGTTCCGGCTTGGGGTCAGGTTCCGGCTTGAGATCAGATTTTGGTATCGGCTCTTGGTTTGGAGCCGGGGCAACGGCCGGTGTTTGTTCCTCTGGGTTTGGCTTTGAAATTGGTTCCGGTTGTAATTTGAAGACAGAGTCCTGGGATGATCGCATATCATTTGCAGTGAAGGCTCTGCACGAATAAGGGAAAAAAAATACTAAAGTGAAGCGATACTTGCCGACTGAGGAATAGATTGCACATGCAAGAATGTAAATAAGTCCAATTGGAAAAATTACGATAGAAACACCAATAAATGCGAAGTCCTTCCAACGTGTGCCATGCGTGCACGTAGACCCCAAAAGCGTTTTCACGTCCGTGGGCAATTTGAACATGGTGCCTGGCGTTGAATTCCAGGGACCAGGTACAATGCGTCTAACGTGATCCACCGTACAATATTCACTGTACAGCCCTCAAAAGTCAATTGCCTAGATTCCAAACTAGCATCCTTTCTTCGTTTAGAACATTTTTCGAACCAACGGCATCAAATCTTTGCCGCGATGGTCGGATCGAAATTTATGGTCCTTGGAAAAAACAAAAAATGAACCTTGGGACATTTCCAGGATGGGTGGACACGGCCAATTTGGCATCTTGCGATCCGATGAAATTTTCGAACCTTTGCCCGAATGGCCGATTTGCTGCTTCTCGATGGGCACAATATTATTTTTCGCGCATTCTATGGCGTAAAACCACTTTCGCGGAAGGATGGATTCCCCGTAAGCGCAATTTATGGCTGGGTCAAAACCGTATGGCGCCTGCAAGACCTGGTTCGGCCACAAAAGACCTTTGCATTTTTTGACCGTGGGAAATCCGCAGCGCGCCTGGAAATTTACCCAGAATATAAGGCGAATCGGGCACCAACACCAGAGGATCTAAGGAAACAGATTCCACCCATTTTGGAAATTAGCAAGGCCATGGGAATTGGAGTCGTCATAGAGGAGAACGTTGAAGCTGATGATCTCCTTGCCTCTTACGCCATTCAACGGGCGGAAGCCAGAGCCTCCGTTGCCGTCGCGAGCGCGGACAAGGATTTTGCCCAAATTATCGGAGGTTCGATTGTCCAGTGGGTTCCGATGGTTACGCCATTGAAAAGCGATTGGCAACCTATGAACGGCGAACGGGTCATGGAAAAGTGGGGGATTCCGCCGGGAGCGATGGTGGATTTTTTGAGTCTCGTGGGCGACGCGGCGGATAACATCCGCGGGGTGCGTCGGGTTGGCGTGAAAACCGCCGGCAAGTTATTGGGACAATACGGATCAATCGATGGCATTCTGGCGCACGCCGATGAGCTACCGGCGCAGATTCGAAATCAACTTCACCAGGACGAGGATCTGCTGCGACGTAACCAGCGGCTTATCCGATTCAACCTCTCAGCGGAACCTTTGATTTTGGAAGTGCCCGTCCGACGGGATGATGATTTTTATAAGCTTCTATTGGAATATGAGTTGCCCTCCCTAATGCAGGCAGCGATGGAGCGGGATAGTTCCGCCAGCCAGGCACTGCTCACCTGGACAGAGGAATGATTCCGCGGCAAGAAACGTGGTGTTTGTTCGACGACTTTTGCAAAAAGTCCAGTATGCTATGCCGCATGAAATGCGAATCTTAGAACTGTCATTTTGCCTTTCGCATGGTTCGCCGTTGACAGCGCCGTTATGGGTTGCTGGGGTTAAAAAAAGTTGAAATCAACGGCCAAATGGCGGAGGAGAAATGAAAAAAGCAGTTAATTTACCTGAGACAAATTTCCCACTGCGCGCATCCGCGGCAACCCGTGAACCCGCACGCATTCGCCATTGGCAGGAAATTGACCTCTACGGACGGATTCAAAAGTTGCATGTCAACGACCCGCTTTTCATTCTGCACGACGGCCCTCCGTTTACAAATGGTGACGTGCACATCGGCACCGCGCTCAATAAGGTGCTCAAGGATATCATCATCCGCTACAAAACCATGCGTGGGTTTCGCGCGCCGTACGTTCCCGGGTGGGACTGTCACGGACTGCCCATCGAGCACAAGGTGGTGCGGCAGATGCACGGGGAAAGGGAAACGCTGACCATTCCCCAATTGCGCCGGCGGTGCGCGGAGTTTTCCCGGGAATATAGTCGAAAGCAGCGCAAACAGTTCGAGCGCTTGGGATTACTCGCCGACTGGGCCAACGAATACCGCACCATGGATCCGGCCTACGAGGCGTCGATCATGGAATTTTTTGCCCGTTGCGTGGATCAGAACCTGGTCTATCGCAGCAAGCGGCCGGTTTACTGGTCCATTCCCTGCCGCACGGCGCTGGCGGAGGCGGAGGTGGAGTACAAGGAAATCAGCAATTTATCCATTTGGGTGAAATTTGCCCTGGCAGATGCGGATCGGGAAAAACTGGGACTGCCACTTCCCGCATTCGTCATCATTTGGACCACCACGCCGTGGACGCTGCCTTCAAACCTGGCCGTTGCCGTTAATGGAGAATTTTCCTACGTGGGCCTGCGACACGGCGATGAAATTTACATGATCGAAGCCTCTTCGGCGCAGCGATTTATGGCCGATTGCCAGCTGGATGGGGCGGTGCCCGTGGCGCAATTTTCCGGGGCTCAATTGGCGGGGGTAGGCGTACGGCATCCATTCATCGATCGCATGGGACGGGTGCTTGCCGCTGACTTTATAACCAGCGATACGGGAACGGGTTGCGTTCATATTGCCCCGGGACACGGCATGGAGGACTACATTTTAGGTACCAGGAATGGATTGGAAGCCTATAGCCCGATCGGAGACGACGGGTGCTATGTGGCCGACGGGTGCATCCCCGGGGAATTGGTGGGTGTTTCCGTGCTCAATGGAAATGGGAAATGTGCCGCGGACGATGCGGTTATCGAGATACTTCGCCGGCGGTCAGCCCTGGTCCACGTGCAACCCATACGCCACTCCTATCCCCATTGTTGGCGGTCCAAGAGTCCGGTTATCTTTCGAGCCATGGACCAGTGGTTTATCCGCATGGACCACAACGGTTTACGCCAGCGGGTTTTGGACGCCATTGGACAAGTGCAGTGGATTCCCGCCTGGGGTGAAAATCGCATCCGCGGCGCCGTTGAAGCCCGGCCCGATTGGTGCATTAGCCGGCAGCGCTGCTGGGGAACACCCATTCCCGTGTTTTTCGACGAGTCCGGAAATGCCCTCCTGGACGGCGACGTGGTTCGGGGAGTTGCGGAAAAATTTCGCAAATTTGGCTCCGACTGCTGGTTCGAAAAGTCCGCCGAAGAAATCCTAGATGGCCTTTCCCTGCCGACCGAATGGCGGGGAAAAAAATTGCGCGCCGGAACGGACACATTGGACGTGTGGATTGACTCCGGATCCAGTGGCCGCGCGGTTTTGCGGACGCAACCGGGCCAGCGCTTTCCGGCGGATATTTACGTGGAAGGCAGCGATCAGCACCGGGGTTGGTTCCAATCCTCCCTCTGGTGCAGCATGATCGACTGCGGCCAACCGCCTTACAAGACGATTCTTACCCACGGGTTCATCGTGGGAGAGGATAAGAAAAAGGTCTCCAAGAGCAACGACGGCAAGCCGCAGACCTCCGATGGCTACGTGGAAACCTATGGCACGGACGTGATCCGCCTGTGGATTTCCTCGGAGGACTTCCGCAACGACATCACCGTTTCCGATGGCATTTTGCAGCACGTGGTGGCCGCCTACGCAACCATTCGAAACACGCTGCGCTACCAGCTGGGCAATCTCCACGACTTCGCCCCCGCCCGGGATGCGGTCGCGCACGGAGAAATGCCGGCCATTGACCGCTGGGCATTGGAAAAAACGCGCCAATTGCTGGAAAATGTGGCGGATGCCTATGAAAAATATGAATTCCATCGCATTTACCGCTCGGTGTTAAATTTCTGCACCGTAACGCTTTCCGCCACATACCATGACATCTTAAAGGATCGGCTGTACACCCTGGGCGCCCATTGGAAGGAGCGGCGTTCGGCGCAAACGGTCATGCACGAAATTCTCATGGCGCTCATCGCCGTGCTGCTGCCCATTATCCCATTTACCGCCGACGAAGCCTACGCGCATTTGCAGTCGAACGGCGATTTCGCGTCCCAATCGGCTCATTTGCTCCCCTGGCCTAGGACCGAGCCATTTGCCGGAAATGAAAAAATTGCCGGGGACGTGGACCGGTTGCTGAACGTGCGTGCGGAGGTATACAAGGAGCTGGAATTGGCTCGACAGCGGAAGGATTTTGGAAAATCGCTGGAGGCGGCGGTAACTTTGACCATCCCCCCGCATCACGCGGATCGGGATTTATTGGAACGCTACAAAGCCGACTTGGCGGAGATTTTCATCGTGTCGCAGGTGGAATTACTCGAGGGCCAAGGGAATGCGTTGTGGGTGTCGGTGGCGCGAGCCGGTGGCGAGCGCTGTTCCCGCTGCTGGCGCTGGATTTCGGACGGGACCACGCGGGAGGACGGCCACTACTGTCCCCGCTGTTTACGCGTTATTGAAGATGGTCTTTAAATTCATTTGGTGGAGATACCCAACCATAGCAACACTAGCCAAATCAGCTCCCTTGGCCAAGGTTGGAGAATCCGGTCACCTAATGTGTCGTTCCTCCAATTTTCGAAAAAAATGTGGCGATTCGCCGCCACATTTCGATCATGCAACGCCGCACTTCTCGCCAGATTCCGCTGACGATTCCCCGGAATCCTTCTGAGCTTTTTTTTTAATTCCAGCTCTTATCTCAGCGGCATCCGCTCTGGCTCGGGCGGCCTCGGTCGCCGCCTGTGCCTCCTTTGTTTTTTGTACATCGGCCACAAGCCACCGTTCAAAGTCATCTTTTGGCTCAACGGCTCCACTGCGAACCAGTTCTTTCCTTTTATCCCGTGCGGCCTGTATCCTTGGCGCTTCCGCCTGTACCATTGCGTTTACCGCCTGATGCGTTTCAAAAAAAGACCGTCCTTCGGCGCGCAATCTATTCGTTTCAGCGACGATACGCTCTTTAATTTCCGGCCAGCTTCCAACTAAAAGAATTAACCTATTTCGTGCCACATAATCGGCCGTGGAAAGTTTTTCGGTCGTGGCCCCGGCGGGACCCTTGCGTTCGGCAAGGGCACCCTGGTCATCCGGTTCCTCGATACGCGGGACCGTCGTACACAACAGCACATCATCACCGGCACCGGTCTCGTCGACTTCAACAACACGCGGCCCGCCGTGGTTGGCCGGTAAGTTTCCTGATACATTCATGTACTGCCTCTCAATGGAAAACCCGCCACAGCCAATTGTGGGTCTGTCGCTCGGCCGCAATCGCATCCGCTTTAGCTTTTCTCGTGCTCTCCCTAGCCTGTTCCGTTCTCTCCCGTTCTCGTTTCAATTCTTCGGCGGAACGCGCGTCCAGCTCAGCGCTGACCTTCTGACATGCAATGCGTACGTCTTTCCACGCTTCTACCATTGTGTCGTGGTTCGGACAGACCATGCACATGTAAAGTGCCTTCTCCAAATCCTGCACACACGCCCAATCGAATTTGCCGGCGACTGCTATTAACATGTGCGCCATCAACTCCGCCGAAAACAGCATACCAATTCGCTCCGTATATAACCGGATTAGTCCCGTATCCGTACATTTGGATCGGTCGCTTGCTAACGTTTGCCGTTCACTCGCAAACCCTTCCCGTATCAGCGCTAAAGTCGCGACATCAGGTACCAATGCTAATTTATTCGCCATAAATCCTTCCCTTTTCAATCACACGGCGAGTAGGGGCATATGGGGCGAGCGGTACGATGCAAAATAAAATTTTTCGCAAATTTTCCACAACTGAAGACGGTGGCGTAAAATCCATATGTCGGCTCATTTAATTCTTCGGCAAGAAAAGTCAAGCACCTTTTCAGACAAAAGCATTGCAATTTCCGCCGCATCCACGGCAGATATTTTTAATGATAGATGCAAAATTGCGGATTAAGCCAGCCTGCGAAGGGAAGTAATAGATGAGAATGTGTCCATTTGATTTCCAACGATTCATCGACGGCTGGGTGCGTAACGTTGCCATCTCCGCGTGCCACCTGTCCGAGGACTTCGACCCACAAATTCTTCCGTCCGAACCACGTTTTGGCGATTTTCAGTGCAATGGCATCTTCGCCCACGCCAAGCGGAGTGGTATCGTGCCCCGGCAATTGGGCGAGCAGGTGCTGAAGGCGCTCCAGGCCTCGGACGGCGCGCATCTGTGGGATATGTCCCTGGCCGGCGCGGGGTTCATTAATTTCAAAATAGCCATTCCCGCCATTGAAACCTGGTTGGAAACTTATGCGACCGAAGAGGATTTTTCCAAAGCCGCCGGAGATCTGCCGGGAAAAACCGTCGTCGTGGATTACTCCTGCCCCAACACCGCCAAGCAGATGCACGTGGGCCACCTGCGATCCATGGTCATCGGCGACGCCATCGCCAACCTGCTCGAATTTTTCGGCGCCCGTGTCATCCGCGACAACCACCTGGGCGACTGGGGAACTCAATTTGGCATTCTCCTCATGCAGCTGCGCGAAGAAAAACTTCAGATGGAAAATCTGTCGCCGGACGAAGCCCTAGAATGTTTAGAAAACGTCTACCGGCGCGGGACACAGGCTACACAGACCTCCGAAAGCGCCATGGAACGGGCCCGGGCGGAATTGGTCGCGTTGCAAAATGGTGATCCGGAGCGCGTCGCCACCTGGAAGTGGATCAACACCGTTTCCTATGCGTCGTTTCAGGAAATCTATGACCTTGCGCGGGTTAAATTCGACCACGTGCTTGGCGAATCCTTTTACCGGGATAAGGTTGGCCGGGTTTGCGACGAACTTTCCAAATGTGGCATCGCCGAAGAAAGCGAAGGGGCGCTCGTCGTGTTTCACCGGGACCATCCGCGCTTTTGCCAGCAGCCGTTCATCATCCGCAAGCGGGATGGGGCGTCCAACTATGCGACGACGGACCTGGCAACCGTGCTTCACCGCCGGGAAGAATGGCACTGCGACGAAATCGTTTACGTCACGGACGGCCGCCAGCGGGATCATTTTGAGCAACTGTTTCTCACCGCAAAGCGTTGGTTTAGCGCCAAAGGGTATGCGCTCCCCGTTTTAAAACATGTTTGGTTTGGAACCGTGTGCGGCGAGGACGGCAAGGCCATTAAGACGCGCTCCGGCGAACCAATCCGGCTCAAAACTCTCTTTTCGGAAGCTATCCAGCGGGCCGACGAAATTATTGCGTCCAAGGGAACGGATTTAACTGCGGATGAACGAATGCGCATTTCGCGGACCGTGGGCGTCGGAGCCATTAAATACGGCGACCTTTTGCAGAATCGTACCAGTGACTACGCGTTCTCCTGGGATAAAATGCTTTCCCTGGAAGGCAACACAGCCCCATACCTCCAATACGCCGTCGCCCGCATATACGCCATATTCCGCCGGGCCGGAATTGATCCAGATGCCCCGGGAAAGTCCCATAAGATCCATTTGCTAGAACCGCAGGAAATCGCCCTTGGCCGCAAACTTTTGCTTTACCCATGCGTGTTGCACCAGGCATTGGCCGATTTGCGCCCGCATTTCATTTGCACCTACATCTATGAATTGGCCGGGATTTTTTCCACTTTTTATAACAGCACCAAGGTCCTAGATGAAGACCAGCAAACGCTCCTCAGCCGCCTATCACTCTGCGCCCGCACGCTCACCATTCTCCGCTCCGGGCTTAACATCTTAGGAATTGGTGTGTTAGAAAAAATGTAGCCCGATATACATGCCCATCGATGCGACTTGCAAAACTAATTTTATAATTAATTTCCTGATCTAGATTTCGCGAAAATACGATTTTTGAAATTTTTGTTTAAAAATGCCCAACTATAACAGACCCTTAGCCATTCTGCTTTTTTTGTGTAGAATTCCGCTTCTCGGTGAAATTTGGGAAAAATTTTCCAGACTGCCAGCACAACAAATTC
Source organism: Puniceicoccales bacterium (assembly GCA_031259325.1). Taxonomy (GTDB): domain Bacteria; phylum Verrucomicrobiota; class Verrucomicrobiia; order Opitutales; family JAIRLM01; genus JAIRLM01. The sequence continues at coordinate 5,524 of JAIRLM010000033.1, read as the reverse complement.
TTTCATCCTCGACTCCACTTCATTTAAGATATGTGAAAACATTCGCTTCTGTACTTGCCGCCTATTTCCAGATTTTGCCGGATGGGCATATTCTTCAACGCGTAGGGTTTTTGGCTTTAAACTTCGCATAGTAATCGATGGGCAAGGAACAATTGTGGCATTTCGTCCTACAAACGGCAACCGCCACGGCATTGAGGGAGTGGAAACTTGCTTCGAAGGTGTATGGGAACAGCGATTGGCGACAAAGGCTATTGTTCCAACGAAGTCCATTCGCAAAATTTATGAGAAAATTTTACATTGACGAAGTGAAAAACACCAATCAAAAGAGTCCATCATATGGTTAAAGTAGGAGGAAAAAATTCGAGCACATTTTCGTCAGAGTGTGCGTCGAGTCCGTTGGCGAACGGTGTATCAGACGCGGGTTATTCGGGGACTGTACGGACTAAATCCGGCATCGGTTGGTTGGTGTGGAATGTTCAGCGGCTTGGGTGGAAATTTGCGGGTGCTGCAATCGGTATGGTAGTGCCACTCGCCAGCATATTCGGTGCCGGTAAACGTTTCACCCGCATCGCTGCGCGATACCGGCAAAACGCCAATGTGGTTCCCGATGGCACGAACGCGAATTTACCGCTGGATGCTCCCATGCAGAACAACCCTGCGCCCACTACTCCTACTCCTCGTTCACGAGTGCCCGTTGCCCACGATTGTGGCTCGAAGGCTACCACCCCTGTCGAACAACCCGATGAAACGCCTTCGGATCATGGAGTTTCGCCGCGTGTTGTCAAGCAACCGGCGGGCGAAAAAGTTCCGGAAGTCGAGCAAGACCAAACGAATCGCAGTCCAGCGATTGGCGATTCGGAAGTGCCAGGTAAGCTTCCGCCGGCTCCGCTGAGACCAGAACCATCGGACGCATCCGTCGAGGGTCGGAAAACTTCATCTACTAAGCTATCATTTATGTCGCGAATTGGTATCGCTCTCAAATCAGTGGGCACCGCAATTGGCAATGCGCTCAAGAGAACTGCACTACAGGCGCAATGTTTTATTTTGAAAGGCCTTGCTTTTTTTGGGAATAGACTTGGCGGCAGTAATATTTTTAACGCGAAGATTAGGCAGGTCAATGCGCTCCTCGGTGGAGCTCGCCAAAGCGGTGATTCCATGCGGCATGGTAATACAAAATTCCTTAACGGGAACGAAAGAGGGACTGTACACAACTTACCAAATTCAAGGGTTCCGAATCGGGAAAGGACTACTCCGGAAGATGATTCCCCTGATGATCCTTTGGCGGCGGGAAGGCAGAAGCTGCAGCGGCTGTCGGATAGTGCTCTTTTGTTGGCCAATAACAACAGTGAACGCCCCGGGAATGAGCAACTTCTTGCAATAGGGAACATGGGTGCCGATCTTGTGAAGGATCCGAGGGTTACTGCGGAAGAAATCGAAGCGGCCAGCCAAAAAATTGAGGTGGCACTTGCGGAATTTAATGACCCAAGAACCGTTGCGCTTGGAGATCTTGAGTTGGAGCTCAAGGCGGCGCGAAGGTGTCTCGTTGGCTGTGGAGACGAAGATTTGGACGACGCTGTGGGAGAGTTGCGGAATTTAGTTGCCCAAGCGCAGGCGATATTGGCCGCTGCGCGGGAGCAGTGTAAGGTAGATGAGGTTAATGCGCTTACCCTCCGCATCCGTATGTCCGTGAAGAAGCTTGATAGTTCTGTGATTCCTCTTAGAAATTCGCTTACGGAAACGATTACTGCCGCAGAAGCCTTGCGTAGAACTACTAACCAGAATGCTCGGCCGTTAGCACTTGCGATTGATGCGGGCAGACAAGCGCTCGAAAATCGCAACGCTACTATTGGCGAACTTCGTCTGATAATTCAGAGAATTGTCGATATAACTGAGCCAATGCAGCGCGAGATGAGGGAGTTGGCCATGGGGATGCAGGCATCAAATACTGAACTGCGTGAATTATTAGGTGCTACCGCAACTTGGTTCGCTGCTGGAAGTGAAGATTTAGCGAAATTGAATGACCTCACTGCCCGTGTAGATGCGTTTCTGAACGGCGACCTAAACGCTTTCGATATTGGTGTGGCAAAAAATTTGCTCAAGGAGCTTAAGGCCCGCGTGGAAGAACTTCGAACGATTAATGTATCGGTTGCGGAATTGCGAAGAAAGTGTGATGAGGGTGAAGGTATCAAAGAAAGCTGCCAACAGCACACAGAAGCAATCGCGAAATTGACGAGCCAAGAGGATGTTTTGCGCGCCACCCAGGAATATGAGAATAGCTTTGACCCATTAAATTCGGTCAGGCATTGTCTTGAGGGTGGTTTTTCGCGCGTCGGTGATATAGGCGAGTGCCTTGGGAGCGTTAACGATGAGGCCATTAATCGATGGAAAAATTTGGAGGAAGAGCTGGCCAAGCAAGTCGCGCAATTAACAGAAGAAATGAATGCGCTCAAAGATAAATGTGTGAAATTAACGCCTATCAGTGATTCGGCCAATTTATTGTGTGAGTTGTTTCGTGATACTGGGGAGTCGAAAGGTCTTCAACGCGAACTTGAAAAATTAGTTGATGATCCGAATTCGAGCATCGATGAACTGAAGGAACGCGTTGCCGCATTGTGGTGTATCGCGCGTGAGGCGATAGTTGTAATTAAAATGACGTCGGATTTTGCGCATATTCTGGATACGAAAGTTAAGTGTGCTCTGGAACAGCTGCTCGCCTCCGAAAGCACAACGAATGCGGATACAGCGCAACATGCTAAACGCTTGCAAGATGCAGACTTGCAATCGCTTTCCGCAAAACTGGGTCCCGTGCCGGAAGAGCTTTCCGAAACGAATGGTGAGACTCAAGTGGCATTCGCCGATGATGTCATTGCGTATTTCAATAATGCGCTGAATACCCTTAAGGAAGCATATGAAATAATCACAATCGCGGCGCTGTACACGGGCAAAAACGACGGCGAATAGGCCTTCGCCGAGGGCTCGTGCTGCGATAAAGCGTCTTGAGCTCGCTCGTTGTCGGAATTGTCCGCATGCGTAAGTGTTTCGTCTCTTCTTCTTTTTGAATTGAAATGTGATTTGCAAAACTAATTCCTATGATAATTTTCAAATTTAAATTCCTAGATTTAGTACAAGCATGCCAACGCCGATTGTCGCCTATGCAGCGACATAAGACCGGAAGCGCGAAAAGCTATCGCCGATTTTCGATGTATTCGCAAATTGTTCGCGCCATGTTTTTTGTTGCTAAAAAATAGTGCAACATGCCGGCGGACATTTCTCGCTGCGCTTTCTCATCATAGGCCAGCTGCAGCAGTATGGATTTTACCGCATCGGCATCGGGACAAATTTTAATGGCTCCGGCAACACGGAGGGCTTCCATGATCTCACGGAAATTATCATAATTAGGCCCAGAAACAAGGGGAACTTTTGCAGCCGCCGCATCCAGTGGCGACTGAGCGCCGGCATTTGGTGGCAACGTTTTTCCCAGAAAAGCAATCGTCCCCAGGCGAATGAATTCTGAAAGTTCCCCGGTGGTATCAACGATGGCAACGTCGTGCCAAAAGGCCCGTGGCTCACCCGCGGAACGAAAATGGAAGGAAAAGTTACCACATTTACAGAGTGATGCAATTTCTTCGCGTCGTTCCGCGTGTCTTGGAACAAGGATTAGGCGCCAATTTGGATCCGTTTCCCGCAATTTCATGAACGTCTGCAACAATAACTCCTCCTCTCCAGGCCAGGTTGAGCACCCAAAAAGGATGCGCGTTAATTTTTTGTCGCGCCCAACGTCTGGGAGACCCAGCGAGTGCAGCAGTGATGCACGCTCGGATTTTTTTAATGGCAACGATGGTTGTCTGCTGCATTTCAAATTTCCAGTGGCAATGATTCTGGATGGATGGGAAATGAATTTTTCAATGCGCCGGGCAGCCTCATCGCCACAGGCGAAAACAAATGAAATGTGTCCCCACAGCCAACGGGCAATGGCTGGAATGCGGCAATAGCGGAAAAAACTGCGCGCGGAAAGACGGCCATTGATAATCCCCGCGGGAATACCAGTTTTTCGTGCATGGTGGAGATGTTCCGGCCAAAGTTCGCTGTCCACGGAAAGAACAAGGTCAGGCCGTATGCGCCTCCACGCATTCCAGACGAATGGCCAAAAATCGATGGGAAAATAAATAATTTGGGCGTGCGCGCCGTACAATTTTTCCGCAATTTGCCTACCGGTCATAGATGTGGTGCTGATGACGAGAAAAATGCTCCTATTCCATTGCAAGAGTTCCACGAGTGGGGCAATGGACTGCAGTTCGCCAACGCTTACCGCATGGATCCAAATGCGCTTCCGCCCATCGCCCAGAGGTATTGGGGGATAAACGCCAAAATACTCCCTCCAATGAGCCCAATCATGCTTCCGTCGCCGCGTGCGCCAAAGAAAATAGGGGCAGAGCAGTACAAAAAGCGGCAGAAACAAAATGCGATAGACCCAAATCATAGCAAAATGTGCGAAAACGGATAACCTCTCTACCTGTTTGGCCCCATAAACTCAAGGAGCGGACTTCTCAGGAACCTAGCCGGTTCCTTTGCGAACTCCGCTCCTTGAGTTTGCGGGACCAAACAGCTATTCCGCGGCAAAGACGCGGCTGGGAACGAACTTTATTTCTACCCAAAGACCTTTTCGGACACGGTCAGCGTAAGTTTTTCCGCCGGCGATTGGACGGGCAGCGCCCCGGAATATCAGCAAGTCATTGGCCCCCTAAAGCTTCCCTTTGACGGCAGTGAAAATCTGAATGTCCAAGTGCGGGATTCAACCGGAGATTTGGTTTTTGGCGGTGTGAACGTCGACGCGGCCAGTAACATCACCCTATCTTCCGCCGTTCCCTACGCCGGAACCGCCACCATCACCAGGGTAATCAACATGTACCGGTGGACGCAAGACTATCTACTTTGAAATTTCGATCAATGGTCTTTATAATGGCCGTAGCAGGAAAGGAAGATGATAAGGTCGCCCCTAATTTCATAGATGAGGCGGTGCTTCCCGATAATCCTGCGCGACCATACTACCTGGGGCCGGTAGCCCTTAAGTTGCTCCGGACAGCCAATCCCTTGCTTGGGAGATTTTGAAATACTTTCTTCCAATTCATCAAGTTTTCGCAACGCGCACGGACGTAGTTTTGATAATTTAATAGAATGAAGTTTATACAGATTTGTTTTTACAAGCTTCATAAACATCACTATGTACACTTTCTATAAACTCTTCAACCGTCTCAAAAACTTCACAATTTTCCAATTTGTCCGCCGACCTCATTGCCTCTTCCAATTCTTCTTTTGTAACGGTCGGACAATCTTCATCATCATCTTGTTCGCAGTCGTCTTCGAGCACACGACATACGTAGCGAGAAAGCGATAGGCCTAAATCTGTGGCACGATCTTGCAAATTCTTGCGCACACGCTTGGAAACATACGAAATTACTGCGGCACTCTTCATCGTGATTTATAAGCAAATTAAAGATGAATCACTTGTCAATAATAATTTTCT
>JAIRLM010000025.1 GCA_031259325.1 Puniceicoccales bacterium | reverse complement strand
TTGCCCGTTTGGGCCTCCCGGCAAACGAGCTCAATGGCATCGAACATGTCACTGCGCACCATGGAGATTTCGTCAATTACGATGACGTCGATATTCCGTAAAAGTCGTACCTTGTCCGCTCGCCGCTTGAAGGCTTTTCCGGTGATCTCCGGGTGAAATACATCAACAATCTTGAATCCAAAAAATGAATGAATGGTGCTGCCGCCAACATTAATCGCCGCCATACCAGTTGGGGCCACGTAGGCAAAGGATAACTGCTGCCCGCGGAGGAGGTCCCGAAGGATCACATTGGTGAACGTACTCTTCCCGCAACCCGCCTTCCCACAGATTTCCACATTTTGCCGCGCGACAATTAGGTCAATCGCCCGCTGATGCTCATCGGTTAGACTAATCCCATCCATCGCCACCACGTGCGAGGACTCGAAAATAAAAATCCCCACTTGTAAAGTCCGTCTTGCGAAATCAAGCGGGAATCATTTCACGAATATAGTTTCAATGCTATGACCCTGCCATCATTAGAAGATTTTTTGGCCAAATACATCGCGCTGGAAAGCGTTTCCCTGGCGCCTCGACCAGGAGCCATGGAAAAAACTGCGCAATTCCTGGTGAATCACCTGCAGGCCATGAATTTTTTTGCGGAAATTGTGCCAATCCCAGATGGTCATCCAATCGTTTTTGCCCACCGACGCGCGGCATCTCCTCGGATAAGGCTCCTGCTCTATGGCCACTACGACGTGCAACCGGCGGATCCGTTGGAAAAATGGGAAACGGATCCCTTTCAGCTAACGGTGGAGGACGGAATCGCCCATGGCCGGGGAGTCGCCGATGATAAGGGCCCCATGGCGGCCATGCTTTACGGATTGGCAGACGCCGGAATGGATGATGCCATTGACATTACCGTCGTCATCGAGGGCGAGGAGGAAATAGGAAGTCCGCACGTCGAAGAGTTTTTAAAAGACAAACAAATTTGCGCCGATGCCGTCCTCATTGCAGATACGGGAAGCATCTCCGATGACATACCGGCGTTGACCACGGGACTTCGAAGCATCGTATCATTTGAGCTGACCCTCCGCACGGGACTTCGGGATTTGCACTCGGGCTTTGGCGGCGCGCTTCCAAATGCAATCCACGAATTGACCCGTCTCTGCGCCAAGTTGCACAACAAATGCGGGCGCGTGGCCGTGAATGGATTTTATGAGGACGTTACTCCCCCGACCAAGCAGGAACACCTAACATTTCAGTTTTTGGAGGACTTTGAAGTTCCTTTCCCGGAAGCCATGGGGACCCGCGCCGTTGCGAATTTTTTCCCACTGTACCTGCCGCGTAGCATCCATGCGTTTATGCCGTCACTGGAAATCAATGGCATTCGCGGAGGGTCGGCAAAAACCATCATTCCCGCGGAAGCCTCCGCAAACATCACCGCCCGCGTGGCTAATGGGCAAAATCCACAAAAAATCGCCCAATTGGTGGAGCAGTTTATTCGAAGGCATGCACCAAAATACGCCGATTTAACGTTGGCTGTGAAGTGTTTTGGTGCACCCTATGCCATTGATTTTGCTAATGTGTCATCAACATTTCTGGAATTATTTTACCGCATGGAACATTCAATTGAAACGGCGTATGGAAAAGCGCCGCTTCACCTGCGTGAGGGTGGAAGTATCGGAATCGTGGATGCATTCAAATCCATTTGCGGAGCGGATTCCATTTTAGTCGGTGCCGTCCCGCCGGATGCACAAATTCACAGTCCCAATGAGCACATTTCCATGGAAATTTTATATCGTATACAGCGGATGTTTAAGAAATTCTTTTCAAGAATTCGGTTAGGAAATTTTACTACTTGACGCCATCATCGTTATGCAATAATATTTGGTGTTGTGGTCTTGTCGAGAGTTAATATAGGATATTGGTGTGATACCTTGCGTAACATCGCACTAAAAGTGGCTAGTGGCAAGAAAATTAACACCGATGAAATATATGCGCACGTGGCAAGCGGGACAATTAATTGTTTCGTCCCTTTTTCTCCTGGAATTAAATTGAGCGATTTAGTTGTTCGGTCCCGCAAACTCAAGGAGCAGAGTTCGCAAAGGAACCGGTTAGGTTCCTGGGAAGTCCGCTCCTTGAGTTTGTAGGACCAAACAGTTAGGCTGTTCCTGATAAATAAACTTAAAAAACTTCCGACTATCGTCCAATTGGCCGAGGTTTTAGGGAGAAACGATCCGGATATGTGCGATGGCAACGGGCCCCTTGCCGTTGCGCTCAAGGAGAACAATTTACCCAATGGTGCAGATCGCGCCATTATTGGCAGCAACGGACATTTTGCATGTCTCCGCCGGCTGACAACCGGCCAATGGATTGTATTGGATTCGTACCAATCCGACCCGTTCCCCATTCCCAATAACGACCTTGCGAAGTACATCGCATCCCACGAATATTGCCAAATCGCCTACTGTGATTCAGTTGAAGATCAGGAAAAGTTTAAAACCTTTCTAGCCGAAAATGTTTAACATGAAGACTTGCTGGACTTAATTGTAAGGCGCATCATTCGGCATTTGGCATAAAATTTCTTCGGCAAATGCGCGTTGAAGGATGGTCTTTGCGGCTCGTTGGGAAATCCCACGGGATCGCAAATAAAATTCCTCCGTTGGGTCTATTCCGCCAATTGTCGCGCCGTGGGAACAGTGCACATCGTTGGCATGAATTTCCAATTCCGGCCGGGCAATTACCCGCGCGCGACTGGAAAGGACTAGATTTTTATTTTGAAAATGTGCGCACGATTCCGTGGCGGGGGCATCAATGATAATTTTAGAAATGATGGAAATTTTTGCCCCATTTTCGGCAGTGGATTTAATGAGCAGATTTGATTCCGTATTTTTGACCAAATGCCGCTGAATTCCCAGCCATTCGATGCACTGATTCCCAGCCGCTTGAATGAGCACATGGGCGTCCAACTTGGCATTTTCGCCGCAAAGGGAAAAAATTGTCCGCCTTCGAATGTGTTGCCCCTGCGGACCCAGGTGGAGGACGAATTTGCAGTGCGTATGGGTATCCAACCGCAATTCGTAACTCGCTTCCGCGGGAAGGTCATCGATGAAGCAAAATCCGTCTGGCGCATTCAAAATACCATCGGCGGGCAACACCGTGCTAAGTTTTTCACACTCCATCACCGTTGCTCCATCTCCATCTCCATGAGCCGCTTAAGTTCCACGCCATATTCCATGGGAAACTCCCTCAGCAATTCGTTGAGAAATCCGTTCACAAGCAAACCCATGGCCTGGGATTCGCCGAGGCCCCGCTGGCGCAAATAACGTATTTGTTCGTCGGAAACGCGGGATACGGTTGCCTCGTGTTGCACCTGAGCCAGGTTGCCGTTGACGTCGAGGGTCGGGCTTGTTTTGGAGACGCTTTCCGGGTGAATCATTAGCGCGTCGCAGCGGGTGTAATTTTTGCAGTTTTTCGCACTTTTTGCCACCCGGGTAGTCCCCCGGTAGGCGGCGACACCGTCTTGAATGGAAATAGACTTGGCCATGATGTGGGAGCTTGTGTGACTCGCATTGTGAATCATTTTGGCGCCCGTATCCTGATATTGGCCATGGTGGGCGACGGAGATGGAGACCATTTCGCCCCTGGCACGGGTCCCGGCGAGCACGACGCAGGGATATTTCATAGTTAGACGGGAGCCGATGTTGCAGTCGATCCAGCGAATTTCCGCGGATTCACGGGCGGTGCCGCGCTTGGTAACCAGGTTATAGACGTTGCTGGACCAATTTTGCACGGTGATGTATTGGACCTTTGCCCGCGGCATGGCAATCAGTTCCACCACCGCCGCATGCAAGGTGGACGATTCGAAGCGCGGCGCCGTGCATCCCTCCAAATAAGTAACTTCCGCGTCCTCATCTACAATGATGAGCGTGCGTTCAAATTGCCCAAATTGTTCCGCATTGATGCGGAAATAGGCCTGAAGCGGTTGTTCAAGCTTTGCGCCCTTGGGAATATAAATGAAACTGCCTCCGCTAAAAACCGCGCTATTAAGGGCGCTGAACTTATTATCCGCCGGTGGTACGACTTTTCCAAAATGCGGACGGAAAATGGATTCATGCTGCAGTAGACCCTCGGTGGAATTGACAAAAATTACGCCCTTTTCGGCAAGTGACTGGCGCAAGCTGGCATAGGCCATTTCGCTGTCAAATTGCGCTTCCACGCCGGCTAAAAATTTCCGTTCGTTTTCCGGCACGCCCAACCGGTCAAAGGTGGCCTTAACCTCATCCGGCACATCCTCCCAGCGGCGCTTGGGCTCCTGATCCTTGGCCAAATAGTAGCGAATTTGGTCAAATTGCAACGGCGCGAGGTCGACGGGAATCCACGGAGGGATGGGCATTGCCTCAAAAATCTTCAGCGCCCGCAGGCGAAAATTCAACAGCCAGCGCGGCTCGTTCTTGACCTTGGAAATGTAGCGCACCGTTTCCTCGCGGAGTCCCCGGCCGGCATCGTGGGCATATTCCGTCGCGTAGGAAAAATTACCTGGTGTGGCAAATTCCTCTAAATTTTCGCTCATTGCACCGCCTGAAATCCCTCGAGCTCTATTGTCCGCGCCAATTCCATATCCCCCGAGCGGAGAATGACCCCGTCCGACAAAAGATGCACGCCGTTGGGATTGAGCGCCTCCAGCCATCGACTGTGGTGCGTCACAATTAGTATCCCCGTTCCGCGCCGTTGCAGAAGGCGAATGGCATTCACCATGATTCCAGTCGCGTCCACGTCCAACCCGCTGTCAATCTCATCCAGCAGCACATATTTGGGTTTCAACATGATCGCCTGCAACATTTCGCAACGCTTCCGCTCGCCCCCGGAAAAACCATCGTTCACGTGGCGATTGGCCCAGCTGGGGTCCATTCCCATGAGCTCCATGGCCGCTTCGAGGTCGTCATGAAATTGCATGTGGTTGAAGAGTTTTCCCTTTTCCTGGCGTGCCTGCAACGCTGCCCGGAGTAGTTGAGTGACGGTAACTCCCGGCAGCGCCACTGGCATTTGAAATGCGAGGAAAAGGCCCTTCCGCGCGATAACCTCCTGCGGCAATTCCAACAAAGATTCCCCATCGAGGGTGACCGCCCCCGACGCAACCGGAATTTGTCCCACAAGCGCGTGCAAGAGGGAGCTCTTCCCGGATCCATTTCGCCCCATGATCACATGAATTTCGCCAGCGGGAATGGCCAACGACAACCCGTACAGGACGGCCTTTCCAGCAACATTTAAATACAAATCCCTAATAGCCAACACGTCACGCATGGATATCCGACCACGACTAACTCACGGGCCACGCCGCAAAGTCAACGGCAAAGGCGCACACCCAGTACCTGCACCTCATCCACGGAGAAACATTCGCAGACACCAAAAAAAGTACAAATCATGCCACCCTGCCCACGAATCAGCTACTTCTAAAAAGTCGTTTGCCAAGCATAACAAAAAAACCGTCATTCAATTTTTCGAGCCTTTTCCTCAATTCCGCATCGGCCTCTCTCTGTTCACGTCTGATGCGCGCCACTTCCGCGTCGCTTTCCGCGGCACATACTTGTACTCCGCTGCTAGCCTCGACAAACACCTTGTGCGCCGCAGCACACCTGGCATCCGCTTCTTCCTTATCAGCCATTGCTCTTGCGACTTCTGCGTCATTTCTTGCTTCAGTTGGAGTCTTATACGTTTGCGACAAGGAAAGCAGCTCACCGATCCCATTCTGGAGTTGCCGCTCCTTTTCAAGATCGCTCCCATACTTACCTTTCGCATTACACAAGGCCACCACAAGTAGCAAAATCCATTGCCGCTTCGCAGTGTCCCCCATACCGACCACCATTTGAGTAACAGACTCATACGCCATATTAACGACCGAGGTAGGAGCACCATGAAGACCCCCAACGAACTCGTGCACCTTCATACAACCTTCATGCGTCACCACTATGGAACCATCAGTCCCCGGCATGATATGCGACACTAACCCAACGCTCATATGTCCTCCTAGCCCAAAATAAGGAACGACGAAAAACCTATCCGCTTCCCTGGCAGCGCTTTTTGGCACTTCTCCGCATTCATCACACGGGAGTGGCACAGAAGAAACGCATTTTAGTGGATATTGAAATTTGTCGTAAATTCCGTTGTCGTGGTCGATCTCTGGCTCCATCTTCGAGCTGGCCAACACGACTTTAGCAGGATTTTCATTTGGCTCATCGCGTTCTTCGCATGGAATCGACGATGGACAATCAATCAAAGTTCCTCTGGCGGGTTCACCGCCACCAGCGGCCAACCCATCTCCAGCACACTGTGGACCTTGCGCAACAGTGGCACAACATGCCGATGCCGAGAACGACCTAAAAAGAAGGCGTGGAAAAATAAATTGCAACAAACGTTGAATTTGGAGCCAGATGCGCATTGGTATGCACAGATGAACCGCATCACCGTTCCCTGTAAAAACCGGAGAGGTTAACTGCGGCGAAGAAACGCATGGGACATGTTCGCCAACGACACCGCCAGCATTCTGCCGTACACTAACTCCTGAAAACATTCGCGCATATTCTGTCGTGAGATTACTTTTGTCAAGCAAGTAATCAAGATTTGCTTCCAACGCCCAGGGCCCGTTAATTTTGCACCACTGACTTGATTGCCTTTCTTGAAAATGGACCTCTTGCGAAGGTCTGTTTTTGGTCATTTTTCGCCGTATGAATTGCGGGATTCACAGGACCACGATTTTGACGTCCTCAAAAGCTCTAATTTACCATACTCGGATAATCCGTTGCCTGTAAAAGTCTTATGATGGCGGCAATTTCGTTTTTGCCCTTTGCTATCTGCATTTGATTGATAACACCTCGATTTTCTCCAACAATCGCGAAGGCGATTTTCAGCGATAAATATGTATATCAGTTGCGTGCGTGGTCGCGTTGAATCGCTTCACCTCTTTGAACGCGTCGAGGTTGGAGCCGATTTTTAGATTTTTTCGACGAAAGGTTAAAAATTTTTGACGGTGATCCTCGAATAAAGACTTGACGTGTTTTTTTCACAAGGACACCTTGCCCTTCAAGTGGGGTGCGGAAGGCGCCCTTAGGGCCCTTGTAGCTCAGTTGGCAGAGCGCATCCTTGGTAAGGATGAGGTCGGCGGTTCAAATCCGCTCGGGGGCTCCAGGTAAAAGGAAAACTCAAGGAAAAGCATCATGGCTAAGGAAAACTTTCAGAGGACGAAGCCCCACGTGAACGTCGGGACCATTGGGCACGTTGACCATGGTAAGTCGACGCTCACCACTGCGCTGCTCAAAGTGCAGTCTGACAAAGGTTTGGCCCAATTTAAGTCCTACGCGGATATTACAAAGGGCGGAACCGTCCGCGACGAAACGAAGACGGTGACCATTGCCGTCTCGCACGTGGAGTATGAGAGTGACAAGCGGCATTACGCGCACGTGGACTGCCCGGGGCACGCGGATTTTGTTAAGAACATGATTACTGGTGCCGCACAAATGGATGGTGCCATTTTGGTGGTCAGCGCCGCGGATGGTCCCATGCCTCAGACGCGGGAGCACATCCTCCTCGCTCGGCAGGTGGGCGTGCCGAAGATCGTGGTGTTCTTGAATAAGGTGGACCTATTGGACGACCCGGAGCTGCTAGATCTGGTGGAGATGGAGGTTCGGGACCTTTTGAGTAAGTACGAATTCGACGGGGACAACATCAGCATCATCCGCGGATCCGCCCTCGCCGCTTTGGAAGGAAAGCCGGAGGGAATCGCCGCCATCGGCGCACTTTTGGATGCCATTGACAAGGACATTCCGGAGCCGGTGCGGGAAATCGATAAGCCATTCCTCATGTCCGTGGAAGACGTTTTCTCCATTACCGGGCGCGGAACCGTGGCCACCGGGCGCATCGAGCGCGGCATTATTAAGGTGGGCGATGGCGTGCAAATTGTCGGCTTGAACGAGACGCGCGAAACCGTGGTGACGGGCGTGGAAATGTTCCGCAAGCTGCTCGACCAGGGCCAGGCCGGGGATAACGTGGGCTTGCTGTTGCGCGGCGTCGAAAAGGACCAGGTGGAGCGCGGCCAGGTGTTAGCAAAGGCTGGGAGCATCCTGCCGCATACGAAGTTCAAGGCGGAAATTTACGTGCTCACCAAGGATGAAGGCGGACGGCACACGCCATTTTTTAACGGCTATCGGCCACAGTTTTATTTCCGAACGACGGATGTGACCGGCATTTTAACTCTTCCCGAAGGCGCGGAGATGGTGATGCCCGGTGACAATTTGAGCGTCACCGTTGAGCTACAGAAGGCAATTGCCATGGAAAAGGGCCAGCGCTTTGCCATTCGCGAGGGCGGTCGTACGGTCGGCGCCGGACGGGTAACTGAGGTGACCGCCTAACATCAATTGGTTGAGGTGGGTCTTTTGTGTATTTGGCGAATTTTTGAAACTTTCTGTAAAATTTCCTTGCTCTCTTCTCAAATCCAAACTTGAAGAGATGTCGATAAGCCGCTAGGGGAATAGCTCAATTGGTAGAGCAGCGGTCTCCAAAACCGCAGGTTGGGGGTTCGAGACCCTCTTCCCCTGCCAGTTTGTGGGTTTTGTCACGGGAATGTCATAGGCGATGGGGAAAGTGATCAGTTTTTTTGCGGAAACGGCGAGGGAGTTAAAAAAAACGAGCTGGCCGACCAGGGAGGATTTGGTCCGGTCGTCTTTGGTTGTACTTGCTGGGACGGTGTTCATCGGCGTGTATGTGGCGGTGGTGGATTTTTCCCTGTTTCAGGTAGTAAGTTTGCTGTTGGATATGGTGCGTTAAGTTGATGATTAAAGGGTTCTCGGCCTATTCCCCCTGGGGATGTGCCGGGTGGAGAGTGGTGTAAAATGGATGAGGCGTGTCAGTGCGAGGAGGGTGGCACCGTAGCAAATGCTTCGGGTGGTAGCCCCATGCATTGGTATACGCTCCAGGTCACGGCTGGATACGAGGCGCGCGTGCGGGAATCTATCGGCAAAGGGGTGGTGCGCCTCGGCATGGCGTCCTTGGTCGGGCAAATTTTGTTCCCCATTGAAAAAATCAGCGAAATCCGCAACGGGCGTAAATGCACGCGCATCAAGAAATTATACCCGGGTTACCTGTTCGTCGAGTTGGATCTCTATGATGAAAGCGGCGAACTGCGCCACGGGCTCTGGCAATTTATCCGGTCGACCACGGGCGTGCTCGGATTTTTGGGCGGCGAAAAGCCATTGACAATGAAGCAAAAGGACATCGACCTGATCGTCCATCAAACGGAGGTCGGGGAGAAGTCGGAGAAGTTTAAAAATAATTATTCCGTTGGCATGCTAGTGAAGGTCACCGATGGTCCGTTCGCGGGATCCGAGGGCGAGATTAGCACTATGGACGAGCAGGCGGGGAATGTGTGCGTGCTGGTTGGGCTTTTTGGGCGTCTGACGCCAGTGGATTTGGAATTTTGGCAGATTGTAAAAAAGGAAGTGTAAGCGAAAATGGCTAAGAAGAAGGTAGTTAAGGTGGTCAAGTTGCAGTTGCCGGCCGGTGCTGCCAATCCCGCTCCACCGGTGGGTCCGGCGCTGGGTGCGGCGGGCGTGAACATCATGGGCTTCTGCAAGGAATTTAACGCAAAAACCAGCGATCAGGGGGGTATTATTCTTCCCGTGGTCATATCGGTTTACGCGGATAAGTCCTTCACCTTTGAGCTCAAGTCCCCGCCGGCGTCCGTTCTCCTTAAGAAGATGGCCAACGTGAGCAAAGGCTCCGGGGCATCCAATAAGAACAAGGTGGGGTCCGTGACGAGCAAGCAGGTGCGCGAAATTGCCCGCATTAAGAAGGCAGATTTGAACACGGGCGATGAGGAGGCCGCCATGCGGATGATCGCTGGCACGGCGCGTAACATGGGAATTACGGTAACCGAGTGAGTTTTGGGAGGCAAAATGAAGAAGCGAAGTAAACGTTACCGGGCGAGTGGCGATGAAAAGGAATTGCAGGTGGCCCATGGCATTGGTGCGGCGGTTGATCGTCTACTGCGCATGCCAAGGGCCAAATTTGACGAAACGGTGGAGCTGTCTTTCCATTTAGATGTGGATCCAAAACAGGGCGATCAGATGGTGCGCGGCATCGTGAAGTTGCCCCACGGGAACGGCAAAACGCTTAGGGTCGTGGCGTTTACGGGAAGTCCCGAAGTGGCTTTGGAGGCCGGCGCGGCCCACGCGGGGCTGAATGATTTGATTGCACGAATCGAAGGCGGTTGGTGTGATTTTGACGTGGCCGTTGCGACCACGGCCGCCATGAAGGAGGTGCGTTCGGTGGCGAAGATTCTCGGACCCAAGGGTTTGATGCCGAGTCCAAAATCAGGGACGGTGGGCGATGATATCGTGAGTATTATCAAGGACGTGCTGGCGGGCCGTTGCGAATTCAAAATGGACAAGACGGCCAATGTGGCCATCACTGTTGGCAAGCGTTCCTTTGCGAAGGAGGCGCTGGAAACTAACATCAACGAGGCACTCGCCGCGTTGGCACGGGCACGCCCGGCGGCGGCGAAGGGGGTGTTCGTCAAATCTGCGGCGCTTTCATCCACTATGAGCCCTTCCATCGCATTGGAAACGCGGGCTCTGTTTGCCGCATAAAAGGAGGAATGGAATCATGCGCGAGGAAAAGAAATTTTTGACGGAGGAAGTCCGCGAACACATCGAAAAATCGGATTATCTCTACGTGACCGGTTTCGACCGGCTAACCGTCGGTGACGTGGCCGAGTTGCGGAAGGCGTTGCGCAACGAGGCGGCGGAATACCACGTGGTAAAAAATTCCACTTTGCAGCTGGCGGCAAAGGAGGCCCAGCTTCCAGAAATAGACCTGGGAGTGCTCAAGGGCACGACGGCTATCGTCAGCGGCGGGAAGAATCCATCGGGTGTGGCGAAGGTGTTGGATGCCTTCATGTCCGATTCGGAGAAGGAGGGCAAATTATCCATCAAATGGGGGCGCTTGGGTGCGCGCGTTCTCCATCCGAATGACATCCTGGCCCTGTCCAAGTTGCCGTCCCTGGACGTACTCCGCGCACAAATGCTTTCCTTGCTGCAGACGGCGCTCCAGCAATTTTTGGCGGTTTGCAACGCGGCGGCGCAAAGTTTTGTGCAGCTGCTAAATGCCTACGGGGAAAAGCGGCAAGCTGGCTAATAGACTTTCACCGGAGATGGTGGGAATTGAAACTAAAACAAAAAACTATAATGAGCTCGGGTAGGAATTTTTCTTAAATGACGAATAAGTCGCTAGCCGGGCCCAGGAGGAAACAATGACAAGTCAACTTACAAAAGAACAGGTTATCGAGTGGCTGAGCGAACAATCGGTGATTGAGATTGCCGCGCTGGTACACGAATTGGAAGAAAAATGGGGGGTGAGTGCTGCGGCTCCGGTTGCGGTTGCGGCGGCGGCTCCAGCGGCGGCGGCGGCTCAGGCGGAGGAACAGTCGGAATTTACCGTTGTTCTCACGGATGCGGGCGCCAGCAAACTCAACGTGATTAAGGAAATTCGCGCGATCACTGGCATAGGACTGGTTGAGGGCAAGAATCTCGTAGAAAGCGCCCCAAAGCCGGTCAAGGAAGGCATTTCAAAGGCCGACGCGGAGGAAATAAAGAAAAGACTGGAAGCGGTTGGCGCGAAGGTCGAACTCAAGTAAATCCGTCACAGGGGTTTAATTGTATGGGGTGGCCGAATGCGCTGCCCGGCGGCGGTGCTTTATCCACATAAAAATGTAGTTGTTTTTCTAAATTTCGAGGCAAAGAGAGAAGGGTTATATGTCCGAGCGCAAGAATCTTGGAAAGCTGCAAGAGGTAATTGAGATACCCAACTATATTAAGGTTCAGATTGATTCTTACAGTAGTTTTTTGCAATTGGATGTTGCGCCGGAAAAGCGTGCAGTTCAAGGCCTTGAGGCTGTTTTCCGCGAGTCCTTCCCCATCGAAAGCTATGACACCCGGTGTCGTTTGGAGTATATTTCTTATCGCATAGCCCCGCCGAAATTTTCCGAGACTTTCTGTCTTCGCGAGGGGACTACCTACGCTGGAGGACTTTATGTTACCCTCCGCTTGACCGAGGAGGGCATTGATCGCACGGAGGAGGTATCATTTGGCGATTTGCCGCTGATGACCGACCGTGGCTCATTTGTCATCAATGGCGCCGAGCGGGTGGTCGTAAGCCAACTCCATCGCACGGCGGGGGTTAGCTTCGAAGAGGAGGAGCACGTGAGCGGGAAACAACTTTTTGCCGCGCGCATCATCCCCAACCGCGGCACCTGGATCGAAATGCAATTCGATCCCTATGATCTCATTTACGTCTACCTGGACCGGCGCCGGAGGAGGCGTAAATTCTTGGCCTCAACTTTTTTGCGCGCACTGGGCCACAGTTCGGACATGGACATTTTAAATCTTTTTTATCCGGTGGAATCCCGGTCCGTTGCGGATTTATTGGCACAGGAGGACCTTTCCAATCTCATCCTCGGCGATGACGTGGTTGACGCGAACCAGGGGATTGTCCTGGCGCGTATATACGAATCGTTGACCGTCACGGGTTTACGCAGTTTTGTTCAAGCGGAGATTTCAACGGTCACCGTAGTCGATATTTCTTCGGACAATGGCCTTTTCATCCGTACGCTTAAAAAGGACACCACGAAAAACACCGAGGAAGCGCTCATAGAATTTTACATGCGCCTGCGCCCGGGGGAGCCACCCACGCTGGCCAATGCTCAGGGCCTTCTCAAAAGGTTGTTTAGAGACCCGCGCCGCTATGATTTGGACCGGGTCGGCCGCTATAAACTCAATCAAAAATTGGGATTAAATCGCCCGGTGGATGACCGTTTGGTTTCTTCGGAAGACGTCGTTGCCGCGCTGAAATATCTTTTCAAAATTCGCCTCGGCGAATGCCGTGTGGATGACATTGACCATCTGGGCAATCGGCGCATCCGAAGCGTGGGGGAATTGGTCGCAAACCAGTGCCACTCGGGCCTATCGCGCATGGAGCGGCATACAAAGGAGTGCATGGGCCTTTGCGACCAGAGCGTGGACTCCATTACGCCGCAAAAATTGCTCAACCCCAAGTTGATGATGGCATCCATCCGCGATTTTTTTGCCCGCAGTCAGCTGTCACAGCTGATGGATCAAATCAACCCGCTTTCCGAAGTGGCCCACAAGCGGCGCATTTCTGCCCTCGGTCCTGGTGGATTGAGCCGGGAGCGCGCCGGATTGGATGTACGCGACGTACATACCTCGCACTACGGCCGCATTTGTCCGATTGAGTCCCCGGAAGGGCCCAATATTGGTCTTATCAATTCCATGAGTACCTACGCGCGGATAAATGAATTCGGGTTCATTGAATCCCCCTATTGTGTGGTTAAAAAAGGCGTGGTAACCGAAGAAATCGTTTATCTTAACGCGGATCAGGAGGAAAATTTTAAAATTGCTCAGGCCAACGCGACCGTTGACGAAAAGGGAAAACTCAAAGGCCGGGTGACCGTTCGTTTTCGCGATCAAATTTTAGAGGTGAATGCCGCGGAGGTGACGCACATGGACGTATCGTCCAGACAGCTGGTTTCCGTCGCAACCAGCCTAATTCCATTTTTGGAACACGACGATACCAGCCGCGCGCTCATGGGTTCTAACATGCAACGGCAGGCGGTGCCACTGCTCGTTTCCGAGGCACCGGTGGTGGGCACGGGCATTGAAAAAAAGGTCGCCCATGACTCCAAGGTTGTGATTTTGGCCAAACGGCCGGGGATTGTCGCCTCCGTCGATGCTCAAAGGATTATTATCACAAGGGACGGGAAGCTTCCGAAAGACTTTGAGGAACGTGACGCATCAGCTTTCCCCGGCGTTGATTACTACCGTTTGCGTAAGTTTTTGCGCTCCAACGCGGCGACCTGCTTTAACCAGCATCCACGGGTGATTGTCGGACAACAAGTTAAAGAGGGGGATCTCCTCGCCGATGGGGCGTCAACGGAAGATGGCGAATTGGCACTCGGTCGCAATGTACTAGTGGCCTTTATGCCATGGAACGGATATACCTATGAGGACGCCATTCTCCTCAACGAGCGGATGCTAAAGGACGATGTTTTTACTTCTGTCCACATTGAGGTCTTTGAGGTCACCGCGCAGGATACGAAGCTGGGCCAGGAGGAAATTACGCGGGATATTCCAAATGTGGGGGACGAGGCGCTGCGGAATCTAAATCGCGACGGCATCATTCGCATTGGATCCGAGGTGCGGCCCGGGGATATTCTCGTGGGAAAGGTTACGCCGAAAAGCGAAACGGACCTGGCGCCGGAGGAAAAGTTACTGCGAGCCATTTTTGGCGAAAAAGCGGCGGACGTCAAGGACACCTCCCTAATCGCGCCTTCCGGGTGCTACGGTATCGTTATGGACGTGAAGGTCTCCGGACGTAGCGCGCGGGATCGGGAGTTACTCAGCGCAACAGAGATCCGCCGGCAGACAAAAAAAGTAAATGAGGACTTCCGCAAGCAAATGGATGAGGTGCGCGAGAGTCTGACCGAGGCACTGTCCAACGTGCTTCTGGGCGAAAAAATTCCGTTGGACATCCGCAATGGCGAAACCGGCGAAATTCTCATCGGGGCCAATCGCAAAATTACCAAGACGCTGTTGCGCAAAATCGCCAATGTCTCGAGCAAAATTTCCATCGACGAGTCTCCGGTGAAGGTTCGCATTGGTGAAATAGTTCAAACCTTTCAACGTAAATTCGACCAGATGACTCGGGAATGTAACGCGCAGTTGAAGGCCGTTGAAAGCGGCGAGTTCAACATGGGCGATACGGTCAACAATGCCAAAATTTACATCGCCGCCAAAAGAAGGATCCAGGTCGGTGACAAAATGGCCGGCCGGCACGGAAATAAGGGCATCGTTTCCCGCATCGTTGCCGCGGAGGATATGCCGTTTTTGGAGGATGGAACTCCGGTGGATGTGGTATTAAACCCCCTTGGGGTGCCGGCGCGCATGAATGTCGGACAGGTCCTGGAGGCACAATTGGGATGGGCGTGTCAAAAACTTGGCATTAAAGTGGCCACGCCCGTTTTCGACGGGGCCACGGAGGAGCAAATTGCCGAAATCGTTTCCCAGGCAGGACTGCCCCAATCGGGAAAGGTCCATCTCTACGATGGTCGCACGGGGGAACGTTTTGACCAACGGGTTTGTGTGGGCTCCATGTACATGATGAAGCTCAACCACTTGGTGGCGGACAAGATGCACGCGCGCGCGGTTGGGCCCTACAGTCTCATTACCCAGCAGCCACTCGGTGGAAAAGCGCAGTACGGCGGGCAGCGCTTCGGGGAAATGGAAGTCTGGGCGCTGGAAGCCTATGGCGCCGCCTATTGCTTGCAGGAGTTACTCACAGTGAAATCCGACGACGTGCAGGGACGGACGGCAACCTATGAGGCGATTGTCAAAGGAGATAGGACCCTGCGCGCGGGGATACCGCAGTCGTTCAACGTGCTGGTTAAGGAAATCCAAGGATTGGGATTGGATATGAAGTTACACGAGGAAATTATCGACGACTACAATCCAAATGCGCGGTGATGATCAAATGTTTCGCGACAAATAATTTACATCGACGGGGGCTCTATGCAATACAATCACAATAATCAAGAAGCGATGGCGGCAGTGGGTTTCGATCGGGAGCACATTTTCGATAGTGTTAGCCTTTCAATTGCATCTCCGGATGTGATCCGGTCCTGGTCAAGCGGAGAAATTAAAAGCCCAGAAACCATCAACTATCGCACCTTTCGGCCGGAGCCGGGGGGGCTTTTTTGTCAGCGCATCTTTGGACCCGTCCACGACTACGAGTGCGCCTGCGGCAAGTATAAGCGCATGAAATACAAGGACGTAATCTGTGAGCGTTGCGGCGTTGAGGTGACCCAGTCAAAGGTCCGCCGGGAGCGCATGGGACACATCGAATTGGCCGTTCCCGTTGCCCATATTTGGTTTTTTAAAAACCTGCCCAGCCGCCTCGCCCTTTTCCTTGATATGACGCTGAAGGACTTGGAACGCGTTGTTTATTACGAGTGCTATATTGTCATTGACCCGGGAACAACGCCGCTGAATCCGCGTCAATTGCTTTCGGAAGCGGAATTCGCCAAGGCGCAGGACCAGTATGGCGAGGACGCTTTTGTTGCCGAGATGGGAGCCGGAGCGCTTAGGGAAATTTTGAATTCCATGGACATGGCACAATCGGCGGACGAACTGGAAAAGCTGATTAAAGCCACCAGATCCGTACAGCTTAAAAAGAAACTGACCAAACGGCTGAAGTTAATCACTTCATTTTTACAAACCGGAACGTCACCGGGGTGGATGATCTTGGAGGTGCTTGCCGTGATTCCACCGGATTTGCGTCCTTTGGTCCCGCTGGATGGCGGACGATTTGCCACAAGCGACCTGAATGACCTTTACAGACGGGTGATTAACCGTAACAATCGCTTGAAAAATTTGATGCAGCTCAAAACGCCGGATGTGATCATTCACAACGAAATGCGCATGTTGCAGGAAGCGGTGGATGCCCTTTTCGACAACAGTCGCCAGTCGCGACCGGTACAGGGTACGGGCAATCGGCCGCTAAAATCCATCAGCGATATGCTTAAGGGCAAGCAAGGGCGCTTCCGGCAGAATCTTTTGGGAAAGCGCGTGGATTACAGCGGCCGCTCGGTCATCGTCATCGGTCCCACGCTGAAACTTAACCAGTGTGGCCTTCCCCAAAAAATGGCTCTGGTTTTATTTGAACCCTTTATTATCCGCCGGCTGAAGGAGCTGGGCTTCGTTCACACCGTACGCAGTGCTCGCAAGTTCATCGAGCGACAATCTCCGGAGGTGTGGGATATCCTTGACGAAGTCATGCGCGGCCATCCGGTTCTGCTCAATCGTGCGCCAACCCTGCACCGCCTGTCCATTCAGGCCTTTGACCCTATTCTCATTGAAGGCGAGGCCATTCGTCTGCATCCCCTGGTTTGCACGGCGTTCAACGCGGACTTCGATGGTGACCAGATGGCCGTGCACGTACCCCTATCCATTGAGGCCACCATGGAGTGCAAGTTGCTCATGATGAGCACGCTTAACATTCTTTCGCCCTCGAGTGGTAAGCCAATTATGACACCGTCGCAGGACATCGTGTTGGGCGCGTACTATTTGACCGTTGAGCCATCGCATGCGCCGGGACAAAACGGCGCCCATATCCCGCTCATAGCGAACAAGGACGAGGTGTTTTTAGCGCTTGCCGAAGGACGTTTGCGGAAGCACGACTGGATCCACATAATTAACCCAGACTATGACCAGGAAACACGTTACGGTGATTCCAAGAGCCGAGTTATCACCACGACCGCCGGCCGGGTCATTTTCAATTCCATTTTCCCCGATCGCATGGGTTTTGTCAATTGTCCCGTGGCCAAGGCGAAATTGGGCGAAGTAATCATGGCCGCACACAAAACCGTTGGCCGACACGCACTTGTGGAGTTGTTGGACAAGCTTAAGGATTTGGGATTCCGCATGGCCATGGAATCTGGTGCGTCCGTGGGCGTCGAGGATATGGTTGTTCCGGAAAACAAGGAGCGGCTCATAGAAGTCGCCAAAAAGCGGGTGGATGAGGTCGACAAGCAGTACTCCAGCGGCGTTATCACCAGCGGCGAGCGCTATAACAAAATCATCGACATTTGGACAAGCGCCACCGACGAAATTGCAAACACCGTTTACGCCGACCTCAGCGGAAGTAAAAACGACGACGAAATTAACCCCATTTTTCTCATGATCGATTCCGGTGCCCGGGGTAATCGGCAGCAGGTCCGGCAGCTCTGCGGCATGCGCGGGCTCATGGCCAAACCGTCCGGGGAAATCATCGAACGGCCGGTTCTGGCGTCTTTCCGGGAGGGGCTTTCTTCGCTAGACTACTTCATATCCACCCATGGCGCTCGCAAGGGTCTTGCCGATGTGGCACTTAAAACCGCCGACGCCGGGTACATGACCCGTAAACTCTGTGACGTGGCCATGGACTGCGTGATCACCGAGCATGACGACGGCAATCGGAACGGCGTTTGGAAACAGGCACTGATGGAGGGGGACCAGGAAATCATGTCGTTGGAGGAGCGCATTGCCGGCCGGTGCAGCAGCGAGGATGTGGTTAATCCCAATCGTCCGGATGAGGTTTTGGTCGCCGCGGGCAATCTCATCACCAACGACGTGGCGAAGCGCATACAAGAAATTGGCATAGAGCGCGTTAAGGTGATGTCCCCGTTGACACACATGACCCGCGATGGGATCCCCGCCAAGGCCTACGGAATCGATCTGTCCACCAACAAGATGGTCGAAGAGGGTACGGCCATCGGCATCATTGCGGCGCAATCCATCGGCGAACCGGGAACGCAGCTGACCATGAAAAACTTCCAAATGGGTGGTGTGGCCAGCCAGATGCTCAAGAATCCCCAATATCGCGCGAAATCCGAGGGAACCGTCCGGTGGAAGGACATCGGCCACGTGGAAACGGCCAACGGAACCATCATCGTCCTTAACAAAACGGGCGTGCTGAGCATTGTCGACGGCAACGGCCGGGAATTGGAATCTTTCAACATCGTCATTGGCTCCGTGCTGTTTGTTCGAGACGGGGAAGCCGTGAAGAAGGACCAAATTCTCGCCGCCTGGGACGCCCATCACATGCCGATTTTGTCGAAAAAAGCTGGGCGCGTGCGCTTTAAAGACATGATTCCCGGCGTCACCATCAAGCGGGACGAGGTAAGCGGCGGCGGCGGCGTCACCATGATCATCGAGCACAAGGACGATTTTAACCCGTCCATCGAAGTCTGTGCCCTGGAGGGTAACCGTTACGCGGCCCAGGAGGGGCACGTGGTCGCCGTATATCACATCCCGACAAACGCCCAACTTTCCGTGGAGGACGGGGATATCATCGATGCCGGAACGCTCCTGGCCAAAATGACCCGGGCCGCATCACGCACGCAGGACATCACCGGCGGACTCCCGCGCGTGGCGGAACTCTTCGAAGCCCGTCGACCCAAGGACGTTGCCGAGCTCGTTCGACTCAGCGGCTATGTGTCTTTTGGTGGTACTGTTCGGAATAAGCGGCGGGTCATCGTGACCGACCCGGAAACGGAGCAGAAGGAGGAGCATCTGGTTCCGCTCACTAAGCAGATTATCGTGCAAGAGGGAGATTTCGTCACCAAGGGGCAATTTTTATCCGGAGGCATGGCGGATCCCCACGAAGTTTTGGAGGTGATGGGCATGTTCGCCGTTTTCGAGTACCTGCTGCGGGAGATTCAAAAGGTATACCGCACCCAGGGCATCACCATCAACGACAAGCACATAGAGGTCATTCTGGCGCGCATGTTACGCCGGGTGTGCATCACTGCGCCGGGGGACACGGATTTCCTTTGGGGGGATCAGCTGGACCGGTTTGTATTGCAGGATATCAACGAAAAGATTCTAGAGGCCGGTGGACAGCCCGCGGATGCGGACCCGGTTCTGCTTGGAATTACAAAGGCGTCCCTGGAAACCAACAGCTTTATTTCCGCCGCTTCCTTCCAGGAAACCACGCGCGTGCTCACCGATGCTGCGACTCTAGGACGTAAGGATCCGCTCAATGGGTTTAAAGAAAATGTCATCATCGGGCACGTTATTCCCGCGGGCACGGGGCTTCCCAAGTACAATCGCCTGCGGCCGGTCACACTCGTCGTTGGCGAGGAAGTGGAGACCATTGGCGTGTTTGACAGAGAAGAAAAAATTCCAATGAAGATTCAGCTTCAAGAGGAAGAAATCGACAAAATCTAGAAAAAGGTATTGAAAAGAGTGAAGTTTACCGTTTCGAAGGTGTCATTCAGGGAATTTGTGGGCGGGTTTCCGCTCGGGTGATGGGGAAGTGGAAGAAAATTTATGCCGACAATTAACCAATTGATTAGAAGTCCGCGCCGGACGCTCGCGAAGAAGTCGAAGGCTCCGGCATTGGGTGGGAATCCGTTCCGCCGGGGTGTCTGCGTGCAGGTAACCACGCGTACGCCCAAAAAGCCTAATTCGGCCATTCGTAAGGTGGCCAAAGTGAGGCTTACCAATGGGAATGAAATTATTGCCTATATCCCAGACGAGGGGCATAGTCTCCAGGAGCATAGCATTGTTCTCATCCGCGGCGGTCGCGTGAAGGACTTGCCCGGTGTGCGCTATCACATCGTCCGAGGCACGCTGGATTGCAATGGTGTTGAAAAACGCCGGCGGAGTCGCTCCAAGTATGGTGTTAAGCAGGCGAAGAAAAAGAAGTGAGGTAAAGAATTATGTCGCGCCGTCGAAAAGCAGAGAAGCGTACCGTTGTACCCGATCCGAAGTTCCAGAGCGTGCTGATTGGCCGCCTGGTAAATATGGTGACCCGCTGTGGCAAAAAGTCCGTGGCTCGAACCATCGTGTATGGCGCCATCGAGCGTGTGAGCGAGAAGCTTGGCAAGGGCGATCCAGTGGAGTTGCTTCTGGCAGCTTTGGAAAACGTGCAGCCAAAGCTGGAGGTGAAGAGCCGGCGTGTGGGCGGGGCGACCTATCAAGTGCCCGTGGAAGTGCCATACGACCGGCAGCAGACGCTCGCCTTTCGCTGGCTGATTAATTGCGCCAACGGTCGTAAGGGTCTGGCCATGAGCGATGCGCTGGCAATGGAGGTGATCGACGCCTACAATAATACGGGAGCTGCCGTTAAAAAGCGGGAAGACATGCACAAGATGGCCCAAGCCAACCGCGCTTTTGCCCATTTGCACTGGTAATTGACGTATTTTTAAGGGAACGACGACAATGAGCCAGAGCAATTCGGAGAAAAATGACCCCAAGCGGCAGACCGTGTTGGAGCACACGCGCAACATCGGCATTGCGGCTCATATTGACGCGGGGAAGACCACGACCACGGAACGCATTCTTTTTTATACCGGCGTGGTGCATAAAATGGGCGAAGTTCATGAGGGTACGGCGGTTACCGACTGGATGGAGCAGGAGCGGGAACGGGGAATCACCATCACGTCCGCGGCAATTTCCTGCGGGTGGACGACCAAATATGGGGCATTCGGCGGCATCCCGCACCGGATAAATATCATCGATACCCCAGGGCACGTGGACTTCACCGCCGAGGTGGAGCGCTCCCTGCGGGTTTTGGACGGTGCCGTGGCGGTTTTTTGCGCCGTGGCTGGAGTCCAACCGCAATCGGAAACCGTTTGGCGGCAGATGAATAAGTATCGTGTGCCGCGGGTTGCTTTTATCAACAAAATGGACCGGGTGGGCGCCGATTTCTTCGGTGCCGTCGAGGATATCCGCACAAAGCTCGGTGGAAACGCACATCCGCTCTGCTTGAACATGGGCGCCGAGGACCAGCTCAAGGGTTTGGTCGATCTCGTTCGCATGCGGGCCTATATTTACGACGAGACCGACGAAAATGGCCTACGCTTCGACGACGTGGAAATTCCAACGGAGTACCAGGAATCTGCGCAGAAATACCGCCAACAGCTCATAGAAGCCGTGGCCGACTTTGACGATGCGGTGGCGGCAAAGTATCTTGAGGGGCAACCCGTTGGGGAAAGCGAGCTGCGCCATGCCATACGCATGGCGACGATTTCGCTGGATTTCGTGGGTGTGATCCCGGGAAGCGCCTTTAAAAATAAGGGCGTGCAGATGGTGGTGGACGCGGTGGTGGATTACCTGCCGAGTCCGGTTGATCTTCCTCCAACAACTGCATTTAAGGACGAGGGCGAGGAAATCGGCATCGCGGCCGACGACCGGAGCAAGCTGGCCATGCTGGCGTTCAAACTCATGTATGACCCCTACGTCGGAAAGCTCGTCTTTTGCCGTGTTTACTCGGGGAAGCTGGAGAAGGGTGACACCGTTTATAACCCGCGCACGCGCAAGACC
Organism: Puniceicoccales bacterium; assembly: GCA_031259325.1. Taxonomy (GTDB): domain Bacteria; phylum Verrucomicrobiota; class Verrucomicrobiia; order Opitutales; family JAIRLM01; genus JAIRLM01. Next base: position 42,840 of record JAIRLM010000025.1, on the reverse strand, counting down.
GAGCGGGTGAGCCGTCTCATGATCATGAAAGCGGATTCGCGGGAGGACATCGACGCCGCCTATTCCGGGGACATTTGCGCCATCGTGGGGGTTAAGGGCGTTGTAACCGGAGATACCCTCTGTGAGCGGTCTTTGGACGCGCAGCTGGAGCCGCCGACCTTCCCGGAGCCGGTGATTCACATGTCCATCGAGCCCAATTCCAAGGCGGACCAGGAGAAGCTATCCCTTGCCCTGCAACGCCTTGCCGAGGAAGACCCGACCTTTCGCATCACATCCGATCCGGAAACCCAGCAGACTCTAATTGCCGGAATGGGCGAGTTGCACCTGGAAATTATCCGCGATCGTCTGTTTCGCGAATTCAAAGTCGGCGCAACGGCCGGGAAACCGCGCATTGCCTACAAGGAAACGGTTACGCAAAAGGCGCAGGGCGAGGGTAAATTTATCCGCCAGTCCGGTGGTCGCGGACAATATGGCCATGCGGTTGTGGTGGTTGAGCCGGCGGAGCGGGGAAGCGGAATCACCGTCATCAACGAAATCGTCGGCGGCGTCATTCCCAAGGAGTACATCAAGCCGACGGAGGATGGCATCCGCGAGGGCGCTTTGGGTGGCGTTATTGCGGGCTATCCGGTCATTGATTTTGTCGCACGCATCGTGGACGGTAGTTTTCACGAGGTGGATTCCTCGGAAATGGCCTTCAAAATGGCGGGCATCTTTGGATTCAAGGAGGCCATGCGGAAGGCGGGACCCATTCTGTTGGAACCAATTATGCAAGTCGAGGTGGAGACGCCGGATGAATACCAGGGGGATATCATGGGCGATTTGAGCCGCCGGCGCGGGCAGATTCAGAGCATGGGCGAAAAGCACGGGTTTTATGAGATTAAGGCCCACGTGCCTCTGGAAACCATGTTTGGCTATGCCACGGACGTTCGCTCACTTTCAAAGGGCCGGGCATCTTACTCCATGGAACCTTCTCACTTTGAACAGGTTCCGGCGAATGTATTGGCGCAGATAGCGGAAAATTACAACAAACGGATGAGAAATTAGGCAAATCGGGGATAGGGAAATGGGAGAGGCAAAAAAAAAGGAACAAATACTGCGGGTTCGGCTGCGCAGCTTTGATAATCGCCTGGCGGATCAGGCGTCGGCGGAAATCGTCGATGCGGTGAAGCGTTCCGGCACGCATGCGAGGGGCCCGGTTCCGCTGCCGACGGAGATCGAGCGCTTTTCCGTAAATCGTTCACCGCACAAGGATAAGAAATCCGCGGAACAATTTGAGCTAAAAACTCACAAAAGGATGATTGACATCGTCGATCCGAGCGCCGACACAATGGAGGCGTTAAAGAAAATTAATTTACCGTCGGGGGTTGAAATCGTCATCGCATCACAGCAGTAAAGACAGGGAGTTCTAATGCAGGGTTGTTCCTGCCGCTTAGCCATGGAAAACAAGAGGGATATATTTTTAATGGGCCGCAAGTTAGGCATGACCCAGGTATATGACGATGCGGGTGCCTGTGTCGCCGTTACCGCCGTTGAGGTGTGTCCATGTCCGGTGGTGGCCGTGCGAACGCGGGACAATGACGGTTATTCGGCCGTTCAGATTGCCGCCGAGGAATTGGCTAATCCAAAACGGACGACCAACCCCATACGCGGTTTCTACGCCAAGGTTAATCTCCCAACGCACAAATACTTGCGAGAGTTTCGCGTGGATGACTCTTCCGTATATACTCCGGGAGAGTCTTTTGATTTATCCCAGTTGCAAATGGGGGATCTGGTTGATGTTCGCGGGGTTACGAAGGGGCGTGGATTCCAGGGCGTGGTCAAGCGACATAACTTTGATGGCGGTCCTGGCGCCCACGGCTCCATGTTTCACCGGCGCGGCGGCTCCTACGGCAATCGCGAAGAACCGGGGAAGATTTACAAGGGTCGCAAAATGCCCGGTCACATGGGAACGGCGGCGCGTACGGTGCAAAATCTGCGGGTCATTCGGGTGTGCCTGGAAGAAAAGATTTGTTTGGTCAAGGGCAGTGTGATGGGTCCGAACGGTGGCCTCGTCGTCATTCGCACGGCTAAGAAAGGTAAGCGATGAGGGCGATGTGCTATAGCTCGACCGGTGAGCCGCTTGGGGAGCGGGAGATTTCCCTGCCGACGTTTGAGGGCGATCGGGGGCGTGTGGTCCTGCGCGACGTGGTTCTGGCTTACCAAAACAATTGCCGCCAAGGAGATGCGCATACCAAGACTCGCGCGGAGGTCGCTGGCACGGGAAAGAAGCCTTATCGGCAGAAGGGTTCTGGAAATGCCAGGCGGGGTGAGCGGCGTAGTCCCATCTGCAGCGGCGGTGGTGTGACTTTTGGCCCGCGCAAGCGCGATTACACGGTGAAAATTAACAAAAAGGCGCGGAGAATCGCACTTGCCCGTGGACTTTTTGACCGTGTGCAAAACGGGGACGTTTGCCTTTTGGAAGATTTCCCCACGAGTGCCCAGCCAAATACGAAGGAATTTTTTAATTTTCTGCGCAAAATTCCCGGCGGGGATTCTGGTTCGGTGCTGCTCCTGGACTCGTCCTTTGATGAAAATGTCGCCCTGTCCTTCCGCAATCTTCCGAACGTGGCCGCCGTGGATGCGCGGGCGCTAAATGCTTGGCACGCACTTAATTGCAATAAGGTATTCATGACATTGCGGGCTGTGGAAACCCTTGCGGAGCGGGTGAACGTCAAAAATTAAACAAAGCGGAATAGGGGAACGAAGAAATGAACGCGCGGCACGGTGTTTTGAAATACTTTAAAATCAGTGAGAAAGCCAGTCGCCTGGCCGCTGATCTTAATCAGTACACGTTTGCGGTGGACAAAGATGCCTCCGCCGTGGATGTGGCACGGGCGATCACCAGGGAATTTGGCTACAAACCGTTGCGCGTAAATCTGTTAAACCAGCAAGGGAAACTAAAACGCGTCCGAGCCGGCCGGCGGAAAACGGGCATCACGCGCAAACCGGCGGTCAAGCGGGCCATCGTTCTTCTGCGGGATGGGGATAAGATTGAAATTTTGTAAAAATGTGGGCAATCAACGGCAAAAAAAAAGGTAATTTTTCATGACAATCATTCGATCCAGACCCCTGACGCCGAGCCAGCGCTACACGGCGTTGAATCGCCAGAATGTCGCAAAAAAGCGTCCGGAGCGCTCGCTGACCCGCGGGGGCATGACGAAGAGTGCCGGTCGCAACTGCTACGGGCGCATCACCAGCAGGCGGCGCGGCGGTGGGCATAAGCAGCTATTGCGCTTCGTGGACTTTAAGCGGGATAAATTCGATATCCCGGCGAAGGTGCAGCACATCGAGTACGATCCCAACCGTTCCGCTCAAATCGCCCTGTTGGCCTACGCGGACGGCGAGAAGCGCTACATCATCGCGCCCGATGGGCTAAAGGTCGGGGATTCGGTGCAGAGCCTAAATGCTTCGCCACGCGACTTTGCCACGGGAATGTCCCTGCCGCTGTCGCTCGTTCCGCTGTCCATTCCCATTCATTGCGTGGAGTTACTTCCCGGGCGTGGGGCGCAGCTTGCGCGGACGGCTGGATCATCGGTGCAACTACTTGCCGTAGAAGGCAATAAGGCGACATTGCGGCTGATGAGCGGCGAAGTTCGTTACGTGGATGCGCGCTGCCGGGCGACGCTGGGTTCCGTTGGCAACGCGGTGCACAACCAGCAGTCCCTTGGCAAGGCCGGGCGCAGACGCTGGATGGGGCGGCGGCCGAGGGTGCGCGGCGTGGCGATGAATCCGGTGGATCACCCAATGGGAGGTGGCGAGGGTCGCACATCTGGCGGCGGACACCCGGTATCACCCTGGGGCCAACTGGCCAAGGGATTTATAACGAGAAAGCGTTCCAAGCCGTCGAATAGCTCAATTCTAATTCGTCGCAACGGAAGAAAAGTAAAGAAGGGTTAGTCAGCGATGGGACGGTCAACAAAGAAGGGTTTTTTCGTCGATCCAAGTTTGGCGGATAAGGTGAGTGAGGCGGCGCGTACGTCCTCGCGGAAGCCCATCCGCACCTGGTCCCGGCGGTCGGTTATCACACCCGATTTCGTGGGGTTAAATTTCGAAGTTCACAACGGGAAGATATTTGTGCCGGTGCACGTTACGGAAAATATGGTGGGGCATCATCTGGGAGAGTTTTCGCCGACGCGTACCTTTAAGGCACATAACCCGCACACGCAGAAGTAAATGGAATAAACGCAGGGGGAACACGGTATTATGCTATCAAAAATGTACACGGCGGTGCACCGCCACGCGCGAATGTCACCGCTTAAATTGCGGCAGGTGGCGCGTGTTTTGAGAGGACAGACGGCCACCATCGGCCGGCAGAAGTTGAAATTTATCCCACGGAAGTCCGCTCGGCTCATCGGGAAAGTCTTGGATAGTGCGATCGCGAATGCGGAAAATAATTTTAGCGTTCCCGCAGACCGGCTTGTCATCGATAATGTGATAATCGAGGAGGGTCCGGCATTTCATCGCCACATTCCCGCGGCGCGTGGATCTGCCCATCCCATCCGCAAGCGTACGAGCAACATACGGGTTAATCTATTTTTAGAGGATCAGTTGTATGGGACAAAAAGTTAATCCAATCGCCTTCCGATTGCCCGTCCGCCGGGACTGGGTTTCGCGCTGGTACGGCAGCAAGCGGAACTATCCCCTGTGGCTCAAGGAGGATTTTGACATCCGGCAATTTCTAAAAAAGGCGCTCAAGTATGCATCCGTCTCGAAGATTTTCATCGAGCGCGCGGGTGGTCGGATCCGCATTAAGATCTACACGCCCCGGCCCGGGTTGGTCGTTGGCCGCCGGGGGCATGACCTGGACACGCTCAGCGGGAAGCTGCAGAAGATGACGGGGCATCCGGTAATCATTGACATTCAAGAGGTTAAGCGTCCGGAGCTCGTGGCCAAGTTGGTGGCGGAAAACGTTGCCCAGCAATTGGAGCGGCGCATTTCCTTCCGTCGTGCCACAAAGAAGGCGGTCCAGGTGACCATGGGTGCTGGAGCACAAGGGGTTAAACTGCAGTGCTCCGGGCGTCTGGGCGGTGCCGATATTGCGCGCACGGAGGTGCAACGGGTGGGGCGCGTGCCGCTTCATACGCTGCGCGAGGACATCGATTACGCGTTGGTGGAGGCGGATACGGTCTATGGAAAAATCGGCGTAAAATGTTGGATTTGCAGGCCAAAGGAAAAGGAGACCCAAGGCCGCTAGAAATCGGGCGTGAGAGGGTTGCCGGGGAGCGATTATGGCAAAATTATTACCAGCAAAGACAAAGTATCGCAAGGTGCACAAGGGGCGTAACCGGCATAATGCCAAGGGCGGCACGGAGTTAACCTTCGGTGATTTTGGCATCCAGGCCCTGGAGCGCGGGTTGATGACCGCTTCCCAGTTGGAGGCGGCGCGCGTGGCGATCAATCGGCATCTCAAGCGAAAGGGCAAGATGTGGACGCGGGTTTTTCCGCAGAAGCCGGTGACGAAAAAGCCGGCGGAAACGCGCATGGGCAAAGGGAAGGGCGGCGTGGAATTTTGGGCCGCGGTCATTCGCCCGGGGAATATTCTCTTTGAGGTGTCCGGTGTTTCGCTAACCATCGCGCGCGAGGCCATGCGGTTGGCGGATGCGAAGGTGCCATTCGGGTGCCGGCTGGTGGTACGGGACGAGTACGCGTAAGAGGCGTTTGTGGAGGAACTTTGCGGTGAAAATTTCGGAAATTAGGGCATTGGAGGATGGCGCGCTGGATAAGGAGCTTTTATCCACGCAGCAGCAGCTTTTGCGCCTGTGCATTAGGAGGAAAACCGGGCAGGTGGATAAGACGCACCAGTTTAAGCAGTTGCGCCGGACGGTAGCGCGCATGCAAACCGTTGTGAATCAGCGGCGCCAGGGCGTGGAAAGTGGGGTCCAGAAATGAGTACGAACGTGCAGCAGAGGAAGGCGCGCAAGTCGCTGACGGGCGAAGTGGTTAGCCGCTCCGGGGACAAGAGTATCAAAGTGGTGTATTTCTATAAAGTTCCGCATCCCAAGTATTTAAAAGAGGTCAAGCGCAAGACCGTCGTCCACGCGCATGATGAAAAAAATGAGTGCCAGGTGGGCGATGGCGTTGAAATCGCCGAAGTTCGTCCGTTGAGCAAGATGAAGCGGTGGCGCGTGGTGTCCATCGTGCGGAAGGCTGCGACGGGTTCGGTGGGAGGATAATGCCATGTTGCAGCAGGAGAGCGTTTTAGAAGTTGCCGATAACACCGGGGCAAAATCGGCGAAGATGATCCGCCGGCTCGGGCAAAATAAGCGGACGGCGCACGTGGGCGATGTTATCGTCGTGGCCATTCAGGATAGCACGCCGGATGCCGCGATTAAGAAGGGTTCGGTGGCCAAAGCGGTTATCGTCCGGACCAAGTTTCCCATCCGGCGCATGGACGGAAGTTACCTGAGATTCGACACAAATGCGTGCGTCATCATCGACGAAAAGGGCAACCCAAAGGGGACGCGCGTTTTTGGCCCCATCGCCAGGGAACTGCGCCAAAAAAAGTTTACAAAAATAATTTCACTGGCACCGGAGGTTTTGTGATGAAGCAGAGAATCAAAGTTGGCGACCAGGTCGATGTGATTTCCGGCGAGAGCAAGGGCCGGCGCGGCGAGGTGTTGAAGATCTTGCACGGAGACGGAGACATGCGCGTTACCATCCTCGGCGTGAACGTGCGGAAGAAATGCATGCGCAAGTGTCCGGATCACCCGGATGGCGCGATTTTGGAGCGGGAAATGCCCATCCACTATTCCAATGTGCGAAGGGTCGAAGGAGCCGCAAAAGGTGAATGATTTCGGGTTGACAGGCGCGTTTGTGTTTGTGAGTTTGAGCGAAAAGACGAGGAATTGACGTGGACACGATAGATCGAAGGATGCCGGCCCTTAAGCGCTACTATGTGGACGTTATTGCGAAGAACTTTCTGGGCAGTATGGTGTGTAAAAATGTACACCGCGTGCCGAAGTTGGTTAAAGTTATCATCAATTCCGCGATCAGCGCCGAGAGCGACAAGTCCCGCATCGAGGAGGTGCAGAAGGAGATAGGGTTGATCGCCGGGCAAAAGCCGATTACCGTTCTGTCCAAGAGAAGTATTTCTAATTTCAAGCTGCGGGCGGGCGTTCCCAATGGTATCAAGGTAACCCTCCGCGGGGACGCCATGTATGAGTTTGTCTACCGGCTTGTCTCAGTTGCCCTGCCGAGGATTCGTGATTTCCGCGGCCTGCGGGCGAAATTTGACGGGCGTGGGAACTATACACTTGGCATCCAGGACGATAGCATTTTCCCCGAGGTCGGTGTGGATCGGGAGCGCAAAAGCGTCGGCATGGATATAACGTTCGTGACCAGTGCGGATTGCGACAAAGAGTGCCACGAATTGTTGGAAGCATTGGGTATGCCGTTTCAAAAACGTCGGCAAGTGGCGGAGGTAAATGAAACTTAGGTTGAAAAAATTCAAATAAAACTTGGGTCGTAGGAATTGTATGGCAAAGAAGTCTTCAGTGGAACGTAATGCGAAGCGGGTGCGGATGGTTGAGAAGTACGCAGCCCGGCGGAGGGAGTTGAAAAAGGTCCTAGCCGATCCGGCGACCGGCGACGGTGAATTTTTCCAGGCGCAGCGGGCACTTGCGGAGCTCCCCCGGAATTCATGTCAGGTTCGCGTGCGCAATCGCTGTTCCATCACCGGGCGTTCCCGGGGGGTTCACCGGCGCTTCGGCGTTTCCCGGTTGGTTTTGCGTGAAATGGTTGCCGGGGGGTACATTCCAGGCGTTATAAAGGCTTCGTGGTAAGGGGATTTGCACATGGACACGATTGGTGATTTTTTAACGGTCCTCCGAAACGCCATCCAGGCGCAAAAGGATTCCTGCGTGGTAGCCCATTCGAAAATGCGTGAGGGAATTTTGCGCATCTTCCGGAACACGGGCCATATCGCTGACTTTGAGAGCTTTACGTGCGAGTGCGGCCTCCACCATCTGCGTGTGATGTTCCGCTACGACGCCGAGGGTCGGTCGCCAGTCGTTCAAATCGAACGCTGCAGCACACCCGGCCGCCGGCTCTATTACCAGTCGGCGAAGATTCCGCGCGTGCTCAATGGCATGGGCGTCGGCGTTTTGTCCACCTCCCGGGGAATCATGCGGGATTCGGAGGCGCGCCGGCAGAACATCGGCGGCGAGTTGATTTGTAAAATCTGGTAATTTGGAGGGACACGAAATGAGCAGGGCGGAAAAAACACCAATCCATGTGCCATCTGGCGTCAGTGTGGAGATCGCGAGTCCTCACATGACCGTTAAGGGGCCTAAGGGTCAGCTGGAGAAGGACTTTCCACCCTGTGTGCTCGTCCAAAGGGGCGAAGGGGACGACGTGTGGGTGAAACCGGCGGACGGCAGTCGACGGGCACGGGCGACCACGGGCACGATCAAATCCATTTTAAACGCCATGATCCAAGGTGTGACGGGCGGTTTTGTGAAGGATTTGGAAATATCCGGTGTCGGATTTAAAGCCACATTGAAGGGCAACGCTTTGGATCTTGCCCTCGGGAAAAGCCATCCAATTTTATACCCGATTCCCGAGGGAATCAAGGTAATCGTGGCAGATGGCGTGAAGGTTCGCGTGGAAGGCATGGACAAGCAGCTGGTTGGGCAGGTGGCGGCGGACATCCGGCGATTCTATCCCGTTGAGCCATACAAGGGTAAGGGTGTCCGCATCGTTGGCGAGTTTGTGCGCCGCAAGGAAGGTAAGAAAACGGCTTAGTTATGAAACTTGTGCAAAAAGTTCAACAGGCGCAGCGGAGGAGATGGCGGGTGAGGACTCGCGTGGCCGGGGTTCCACAACGGCCCAGATTGAGTGTGCATTTCTCAAACAAGCATATCTACGCCCAATGTATCGACGATACCGTTGGCCGGACCTTGGTTGCACTGTCCTCTCTGGCAAAGGGAATAGAGGCGGGCGGTGTGAAGGCGAACATGGCCGGGGCGTCGGTTTTGGGCGCGGCGTTTGGTCAATTGGCGCATTCCAAGGGGATCACCTCCGTTGTCTTTGATCGGGGGCCAAGGCGGTATCATGGTTGCGTAAAGGCATTTGCGGATGCGGCCCGGCAAGCGGGGTTGGAATTTTAATTATGAGCAACACAAGACCCAGAAGGGAATTTCGAGATAGAGATAATAGGGACAGGCGGGAGCGGTCCTTTGACGATTCGCTATTTGAAAAGGTCGTCCACATCGGCCGCTGTTCGAAGGTTGTCAGTGGCGGTCGCCGGTTTAGTTTTTCCGCGCTCGTCGTCGTTGGGAACAGAAACGGCAGCGTCGGAGTGGGATACGGCCGGGCCAACGGTGTGCCGGAGGCGGTTCGCAAGGCGACGGATCACGCGCGCAGTGGCATGCAACCGTTTGCTTTGCAAGACGGCACCATTCCGCACGGAGTTATTGGCCATGCGGACGGCGGAGAAGTGATGCTGCGGCCCGCCTCCCCGGGGACCGGGCTCATCGCCGGCGGTGGCATCCGCGCGGTTTTGGAGGCATTTGGTGCGAAAAATGTTCTATCCAAATCCATGCGATCCAACAACTCTTTGGCAACGGTGCGCGCCACCATGAACGCACTCGGGCAGCTGCGGACCTACGAGACCATTCTCGCCCTGCGCGGCAAGAGCTATAACAAAAATTCCTAGGGGACAGACGAACCATGAAACTGCACGAAATGCCGAAATCGCCCAATCGAAGGAAGAAGCGCGTTGGACGCGGGGAAAGTTCGGGATGGGGCAAGACGGCCGGGAAGGGAAATAAGGGCGCGAAGGCGCGTTCCGGATATCGCGTGTCACCGGTAACTTCTGGAATTCCCTGGTATCGCAAATTGCCCATTCGCGGGTTTTCCAATTTTCGATTCCGGCGCAATCGACCACATGTGGCTTTGAAGCGCTTGCTGCCGTTCATTGAGCGCGGAATTTCCGAGTTCGATTTGGAGATTCTCATCGAGAAAGGTGTGGTCCGCGGCGGCACGAAGGAGATCAAAATTATTGGCAATGAAGAACTTCCGGCGGCTATAACCATCACTGCGGAACAGTTTTCCGAGGGTGCGGCGGCAGCAATCTCCCGGGCGGGCGGACACACGATTCTCATCGGAGAAAACGTGAAAGTGTCCGAAGTTGGTATGGTGTAAGGTTATGCTTGGGGCGGTTAGAAAGTTTCTACGGATTTCGGAGTTGCGGCAGCGTATTTTTTTCACGCTGGTGCTGGTCTTCATTGCCCGCATTGGAGCCAATATTCCTCTGCCCGGCGTCGATCCCCTTCCGCTGCAGACTTTTTTCGCAGACCAGGTGGCGGCGGCGAAGGGAAGCGGGCTCATTGGTCTTTATAACATGTTCACCGGTGGCGCTTTACTGAAGGGTGCCATCTTTGGCCTGGGAATCATGCCCTATATAAGTGCGTCGATTGTCATGCAAATTTTGGGCATTGTGATGCCGTCGCTGGCGAAATTACAACAGGAGGGCGAAGTCGGCCGGCACCGCATTGCCATGTACACCCGCTACTTAACTTTGCTCATCTGCATCGTTCAGGGCGTTTTGCTGGCGGCGGCGCTGGCAAATTATCCGGGGCGCCTGTTTCCCAACTTCGACCCCGCGCACTATGGCAGCGTCGTGATTGCCAGCAAACGGGCCTTCATTCTTTCTTCCATGGTTTTCCTAACCTCCGGGACGATGATTTTAGTGTGGATCGGCGATCAGATCTCGCAAAGGGGCATTGGCAGCGGGATGTCGCTGTTGATCGTCGTGGGTATTTTGTCGTCTTTTCCGCGTAGTTTGGCGCAATTGGTGCAATTTTTTGCGACCGCCTACCAATCACGGCATAATCTCACAATCGCGGCGGTGACCTTCGCGGGCATGGTGGCACTCCTGCTCGCGGTTATTTTGGCCATGATTGCCATGACCCAGGGGCAGCGGAAGATTCCCGTGCAGCGCGCCAATCGGGTGATTAGCAACCGCATGTACCGTGGAACCAGTTCGTTTCTGCCGCTTAAAATCAATTATTCCGGGGTCATGCCCATTATTTTTGCCAGCGCGCTGTTGCTTTTTCCGCAGCAAATCTTCGCCTACCTGGGCGGCGCCACCGGAATCCAATTCTTCCAGGGCGTATCGTTCTATCTATCGCAGGGTTCCATGGTTTATTACACGCTTTACGCCGTGCTTATCTTCGCGTTCAGCTATCTGTGGGTGGCCATGATGTTCCGCCCGGTGCAGGTGGCCGACGATTTAAAAAAGAGCGGCGGGTATATTCCTGGCATACGGCCCGGGGCGGCGACGGCGCAGTTCTTGGGCTTTACCATGACGCGGCTGACCTTTGCCGGCGCGGTATTTTTGACGCTGGTCGCGGTGTTTCCGGATTTTCTCTATTTTTCGCTGCACATTCCCTACGGCGTGGCGCTACTGTTCGGCGGCACGGGCACGCTCATCACCGTCGGCGTTCTCCTGGAAATGATGAAACAGGTCGAAACCTATTTGGTGCAAAAAAATTACGATGGTTTTCTCAAACATCCCGCTGGGTCCCGGCGGCAAAGGGCTCAGTCGGGGACGAATAACAAGGATGCGCGGGCGTTGCAGCTGCTTTGGTTGACCCCGACGGTTCTCATGGCAATTGGTATTTTATCCTGGATCTTTCGGCAATGCCGCTAGAGCGTGCGATCATGATTAAGATAAAGAACAGTGAGGAAATCGGAGCCATGCGAAGGGTTGGTCGCATCACCGCGGACATTCTTGCGGAAATCTGTGCCGCCGTTGAGGTTGGCGTGAGCACCTGGGACCTGGATCAAATTGCCGTCAGAGCCACAAAGGCCCGCAATGCCATCGGCGCGTGTTACAATTATCCCGGCCGGCTGAAACCATTTCCCGCGTACGTGTGCACATCCGTCAACGACGAGGTTGTCCACGGCATCCCCAGCAAGACGCGGAAGATTCAATCCGGAGATATTGTTAGCTTGGACTTTGTTGCTGAATATGAAGGATTTATGGGTGATTCCACGCGTACGGTGGCCGTTGGTGAGGTACCAGATGACGTGAAAAAACTCCTGGATGTGACCGAGCGGGCCCTTTACGCGGGCATTGATCAGGCGGTCGAAGGCAATCGTCTGGGTGATATTTCCTTTGCCATACAGTGTTGCGCTGAAGAAGCTGGGCTTGGCATCGTGCGGGAATTGGTCGGCCATGGCATTGGCAAGGAAATGCACGAGGCGCCGAGGATTCCCAACTATGGCAAAAAGGGAACCGGGCCGGTGCTCAAGGCGGGAATGACGTTTGCCATTGAGCCGATGTTTATGCTTGGGAGAGAAGAGATTGCCATCGACGGGGACGGGTGGACCATACGGACCGCGGACGGAAAATACGCGGCTCATTTTGAGCACACGGTTTTGGTAACAAAAGATGCGCCTGAAATCTTGACAAGGTATGGGGTTGCTCCTTGAGTGGCGGGAAGCGGAAACGACTGAGAGTAATTTGGTGGGATTGAATTATGGTGCGAATATTTGGTGTGGACATTCCGAATAAAAAGAAGGTGGCCTTTGCCCTGCGGTATATCTATGGCATTGGGCCGACGCGCGCGGATGCGATTGTTGCGGAAGCTGGGTTTGATCCGGCCATGCGTTCGGATGCGCTGACGGAACAGGATATCAACAGGATCATGGCCATCTGCGTGGACAAGGGCTACAAGGTGGAGGGTGACCTGCGCCGGGACGTGGTTGCTAACATTAAACGCTTGCAGAGTATTCGCTGTTACCGCGGGCTACGCCATTATCGGGGACTTCCCGTGCGTGGGCAGCGAACTTCCACCAACGCGCGGACGCGGAAGGGTGCGCGGAAGACGGTCGGTGTGGTCAAGAGCAAGGAATAAGCATTTCGCAGGAAAGAATTTATATGATCAATGGTAATAAGACTTCGGCTGCGGAGGAAAATGACGTAGCTATCGAGCAGGTCTCGAACGACACGGGCGAAGCGACCACGAGGGAGTCCCGGCCGGGGCAGTTGACGGCTGCGGATTTGCTGCGCAGCGAATTGGACGGCGACGTGAAAATCCGCCGCGCCAAGAAATGCAAGAACGTAGCCTATGGCATCTGCCATATTTTGGCGACTTTTAATAATACCAAGGTTTCCTTTTCCGATAAGGCCGGTGCGGTAATTTCCTGGTCCAGTGCCGGGAAAAATAACTTCCGCGGTTCACGCAAATCAACCGCCTATGCGGCGCAGGTTGCCGTGCAGGACGCGGCGCGGACGGCCATGTCCCATGGATTAAAGGAAATAGACGTGCGCATCAAGGGTCCCGGACTCGGTCGGGATGCGGCGGTGCGAGCATTGCAAACCATTGGGCTGCAGGTAAATAGCATCACGGACGTTACCCCACTGCCCCACAACGGCTGCCGGCCGAAGAAGCCGCGGCGGGCATGAGAATTGGACTGAATTGGAGATAAAAAAATGTCACGCTACACAGGTCCTAAAACGCGCATCAACCGACGCTTTGGAACGGCTATCTTTCCCGCCAACAAAGCCTTTGAACGGCGCGCCTACCTCCCCGGCATCCACGGCCCCAAACTCCGTCGCAAGGTAACGGATTATTCCCTTGGCCTCAACGAGAAACAGAAATTGCGGCTCTTGTATGGTCTTACGGAAAAGCAGTTCCATTTGCTTTTTGACAAGGCCAAGCGGCAGAAAGGGGTAACCGGTGAAATATTTCTCCAGCTCCTTGAAATGCGCTTGGATAGCGTTGTATACCTATCCGGTTTCGCAAAAACTCGGCGGGCCGCGCGGCAGATGGTTAACCACGGGCACGTTCGCGTGAACGGGCACAAGGTGGACATTGCCAGCTACAGTTGTCGGGCGAGTGACCAAATTGACGTCTACCAGGCGGATGCGTCCCGACACCTGGTGATGCGCAATTTGGAAGATACCCGCTATCGAACCGTTCCCGCTTGGATGCAGGTGGATGCGAACGAGTTACAGTGCCGGATTAACCGCGTGCCGGGACGGGATGAAATCACGCATGGTTTCAACGAACAAATCGTCGTCGAGTTCTATAGTCGCTAGTTGGAGGGAAAAATGGCACGGAAATTGGGAAGTTTTGAGTTACCGACCAAACTAACAAAGGTGGAGCATACGGAAACGGACACGTACGCGATGTTCGTCGCCGAACCGTTTGAGCCGGGTTTCTGCCATAGTATTGGCAATGCCCTGCGGCGGATTCTCTTAGGCGCCATCGAGGGTGCCACATTGACAAATGTTAAAGTTTGCGATGCTCAGCATGAGTTTCAGGCCATCCCCGGAATTGTCGAGGACGTGGTTGAGATCATCATTAATTTGAAGCGGGTTCTTTTCAAATCGGACATTCGCGAAAGCCAAGTTCTGTCCGTCAACGTGTCTGGTAAGCCCGTGGTTCTGGCGCGCGACATTGTGGTTCCCGCGGGTGTTAAAATCCTGAATCCGGACCACGTCATCTGCCACTTGGATGAAACCAAAAATTTTTGGGCGGAAATGCGCCTGAATCGAGGGCGTGGATACCGTCTTGCCGATGAGAATAAGGTCTTGGACAACGTTGATGGTGGTATTCCGCTGGATTCGGCGTTTAGCCCCGTCCGCCTCGTCAAATACTCCGTGGAAAGCACGCGCGTGGGACAGGCGACGGAGTTTGAGAAGTTGGTCCTTGAAGTTACCACGGATGGACGGATTTTACCGGAGGATGCTCTGGCTGAGGCAGTTGCCATTTTGCGGCTCCATCTCAAGGTTTTCGATCATCTTTCAGCCGAAGCCGTTGAATTTCGGCAAATTGAGCGGAAAGACGGCTCGGAACACAATCGGCTGCAGAAGCTGTTGCGCATGAGTGTGAATGAAATCGAGCTTTCCGTGCGCGCGGCAAACTGTCTGAACAACGCCAATATCTTAACCGTGGGTGAATTGGCGGTCAAAACGGAATCGGAGATGTTGCATTACCGCAATTTCGGCAAGAAATCGCTCACGGAGATCCGCAATCGCCTGGAAGAGTTGGGTTTATCCCTCGGGATGAAGGTGGACGATTACATGTGAGCTGTGGAGCACACCTGGGCTAAAAAGTAGAAAATGAGGAGTTACCGCCATGCGTCACAAAAAGCACAAATTTCAATTGGGGATGAAGAAGGAGCACCGGGAGGCCGTGTTGGCAGGCTTGGCTGCGGCTCTATTCCGCCACGAGCGAATCAGAACCACTTTGACGAAGGCGAAGGCGTTGCGCCCCTTCGCGGAAAAATTGGTGACACTATCCTGCAAAGCCATGCGCGCCGAGGACGCCGCCCAAAAACTGCATTATCGGCGCTTGGCCGTGTCCCGCATGCGCGATCACGCGGCGGTAAAAAAGCTCTTCGATGAACAGGCGGAGGAATTTTTGTCCAGGTCCGGAGGTTACACGCGCATCTACAAACTCGTTCCGCGCCAGGGAGATGCAGCGAAAATGGCACTCATCGAGATTATCAAAGCCGATGACAGGGGATACCGGAGGGGTGGCCACCGCCGCCGTCCTGTGACGAAGTCCGCCGGGAAACAGGCGACAAAACCGGTGGTGGTCCCGGCGAGTGAAAATATCGTAAATGCTTAATTTGTTGGATTTTTTATTCTTTTGCCGTTGACGGCCCAAAGTGTTGGTGCAGGATGCCCGAAAGCAAGCGGCCTGTGGGGCTGTTGTTTTGCCAAAAGGAGAGTATATGAATAAGTCTGAGTTAGTTGACGAGGCTCACAGCATTCTTGACGATGGTTCCTTGTCAAAGGCAGCGGTGGAACGGGTTTTGAATGCCATATTGGCGGCCATTAAGGGTTCCGTGTCCAAGCATGAGACGGTCCAACTCGTTGGGTTCGGGACGTTTAGCGTCGTCGAGCGTGCGGCGCGGACGGGGATCAATCCGCAAACCAAAAAGAAGATTTCCATTCCCAAGAAGAGCGTGGTCAAGTTTAGGCCCGGGACCGAGCTGAGCCGGTCCGTTTAATTTTGGGGACGCACTGAAAAAGCCGTGCGGCGAGCGTGTTAGCTTGCACGCGGCCAGCTGGGTGTTAGTCTGACACCGTGAATCTTTTTCGCAGGGTTGTTTGTCCTGCCAAGTTGAATTTGTACCTCGGCGTCACGGGAAAACGTGATGATGATTATCACGATATCGCCTCCCTTGTGGTGCAGTTGAATCTTTTTGACCACTTGGAAATCCGCCTCTCGGACATTCCGGGAGATGACACCATGGTTTGCGACGTCCCCGAAATCCCGACGGATCACACCAACACCGTGATGAAGGCTCTTGGTTTTTTCCGAAAAATGTACGAATTTCCCCATCGGGTTTCCGTGGTACTGGAAAAAAATATCCCCACCGGTTCCGGCCTTGGCGGAAGCTGCAGTGACGCGGCATTTTTCCTTAAAACGCTCAACGAGATGCTCGCATTTCCCATTTCTGATACGGATTTGAGACTCATGGCAGCAAAAGTCGGCTCCGATGCGCCGCTTTTCCTGTCCTCATCCCCGTGCATCGTCAAAGGCCGGGGAGACTCCATTGCATCCCTTAATCCAGAACGATTAGAAGGCCTGCGAAAAGTTAAAATCCTGATCTTTAAGCCAATATTCTCCATAAACACGCAGCAGGTATACGACATTTTAGACATTCCCGGGAGTTGGAACTACGCGAACCCAAACGTAGCAACAAATTTCATCCAAAGCTTACTGAGCACCTACGAATCTGGGACCTTCGACTCGCAGTGCTACCTAAACACCTTTGAGTCAGTCGTGGGCAGCAAATACACGGAACTCGGCTTGATTTTCAAAGATTTGCCAGTGTATTTCAAGCTTTTCGCCCACCTCACAGGCACCGGAAGCGCTTGCTTTATCTTACTCAAGGAAGACTACGACGTCAAACCGCTCATTGAATACCTATGCGAAGTCCTAGGTGAAAGCGCCTTCATCGCCCTCGCCCGCCCTCGCCTGGTCCGCGCCTAATTACTGCAATTTCACACATCAATCGCCGTCCGATCCTATTCATCGCGACCATCTAACACGTTTTCTACCTTTCCATTCAGCAGACAAGGAACGTAACCACAAATAACCCCCATATCCCCAAGGATGCGCATGACATTACAAAACCCCCTAAAATCCTGCGAGTCAAACGGAATCACATCTCTCCCATCAAATTCAACCGACCTGGTTTCCCTGGCCCGCTCCAGGCACAGCCCATCCGGAAGACACGGCATCATGCAAAATCGCAAAGCATTGACGCTCTAATGCAAGTAAAAGCCTTATGTATTGCGCTATTTTCAAACTGTTTTGGAATCGTCTCCCACGCGCGGTCAATATCAGATAAACTTTTAGCATTGGCAATATCAAATAAGGCAGTAAGAATATTTATTTCATACGGGAACAATCTAAAATCACATGCCAATCGAATGTAGGCACAAAGCACATAAATAAATACATGCGAATAATCTCCGCGAAAATCAAACCCAACAAACTCAGTAATTTTTACATAAAAACGCATGCTTGTGGCGTGCTTGCTGACCCATTGAGATAAAAGCTCCCCGTCTAGTATAATCTCCTTAAGTGCCACCCGCACATTAGGAGCGTCATTATGCCATATTGGGATCTCCCGCGATGAAGTATCAAAAATTTGAGGAATATTGCTCATAAGCCAATACATTCCGTCTGTTTTAGACATTTTTCCGTAACCTGGAATCCTGTCACACAAAATGGAGAGGATCATGGATTGGCGCATTGGAATTTCGCCACTAAACGCTTCGATTACATATTTTCCAAATTCCGTCATGCCATCGACTCTTTGGTAGAGATAATCGGGCCCCTCCTGATCGGACATATAAGCGCCGGCTATCAATAGCCGAACAAGCGGCTCATTTAAGGAATTAGCAGAACCTTCCCATCCAGTATCGCACGCAAAATACACACAAGCAAGCCATGAGTGGATGGCAAGTTGCCATCTGTGTAATTGGTGGAATGCGTGTACGAACCCAAGCCAAGCGTTGACGACGTGGGTTGCTTCCACAAATTCGGATTCATTCATCGAATTTATGCGGGAAATGACCGCACGTGGATCAGTTAACATCTGCGTTATCGCAGATTCGTCAATACATAGCATTGCACACAGTTTTGCGGCTTCCCCATCTAGAAAACGCGGAAAATGCACGCGCAAAATTTTGAGTATTACATTTCTTTCTTGCGCGCTGTCATTGCTGACAGGTGCACCTCTAGAAATCAAGATCTTGCCCGACGGTGGTGGTAGCGGTGCAGCCTTCTTTTCGCCCATCGTGTCGGGTTCACCGGATGTCACCGCGGGCATATCGGGAAATACACCGCCGCCATCCGCCATCCTCGCCAGCGCTCTCGCACCCATTCCGCTGCGAGTAAGGAAATTATGAACGAGATGCGAGCATTTTTGTGGCAAAATTATGCCTGGATCAAAAATTCGCGATATTGAATTAAATCATTTCAAATTTTAGATGTCGGACAATTGTAGCATTTGCGCCATAGGCAGGAGCATGGCGGCGGCGATGAGGGCCACAACACCGGCCAAAATGAGAACCACAACCGGCTGCAGTACCGCGGCGGCGCGCTCCAAGTGGCGATCCAATTCTTCGGCGGTTGCCTCCCCCGCGTGAAGGAGCATGTCAGCCAGGCGCCCGCTTTCCTCGCCGACAACCAAAAGCCCGTGGACAAACGGCAGCATGAACGGAGACGGGGCCAAGAGGTCGATCAGGGACTCCCCCACGCGCACCCGCTCCACGAGTTGGAGCAGGTATGATTTCATCGCAGCGTTTGGTAAACCATTTGCCGCAAGTGCCAATGCCTCGGTGGTCGGAACGGCGTGCTCCAGTAACAGGCCAAAGGTGCGCAGGAAAATGACCAGGTTTTGCATCAAAAACAATTGGCCGAAAAATGGCAGGCGGAGGGCAATTTTACCTCGCAAGAGTCGACCGCGTTGCGTTTGTCCGCCGATACATAGGCCCAAAATAGCCAATACCGCCGCCAGTAATATGGAATGGGCGTGGGCGCGCAGAAATGCCCCAAAGCCGATCAAAGTTCGCGTCAGTGCGGGCAGGGGCGTGGATGAATGGCTCGCTTGGAGGAGACTCTCAAAGCGCGGAACCACATATGTTGTCAGAAATAGCACGGCGATTAGGGCGACGACCAGGACGGTGATTGGGTAAAAGAGCGCGGAAACGGTGCGGTGCTTCGTGCGTAAAATGCGCATGCGAAAGCCGGAAATGTGTTCCAGCGTTGCCCCCAGGTCACCGGAGGATTCCCCAGCCTTCACCATTTGGCAATAGGTCACATCGAAGATTTGCGGAAATGACTCCAGGATCACATGCAGCGGTTGTCCAAGGGTAAGTCCCTGAATGGCCGTTGTGAGAACCATCCGCAGCGTGGAATTTTTCTCCTGCCGTTCCAAAATTTGCAGGGCCTTCAGCAGGCCAACGCCGCTCCGGATGAGCACCGCTAGCTGGCGTGTGAACGCTAAAAGCTGCGCCTCATCCACCTTTGGCCGGAGAAAGTGAAATATTCTCAGCATGGTATTTGCTCCAAAAATTCCGCTGGGCACAAAATACCCTCCGCCACCCACGTTGCCGCCTGATCCGCCAGTGACTCGGTGGATTTTAGCCGCGAAAAATTTCCCATGGCCACATTTTCCCGCGCGGAGTCGTCCATGGAAAAAAGCTCAAAAACCGCCCGCTGTCCACGGTGCCCCGTGTGGCCGCATTGGTCACAACCCTTTCCAAATTTCAAATGAACGGGAGGGGTTTGGCGGAGGATTTCTGGAAGTTTGTCGATTGCTTCTTCCGGGCATGTTTCAGCGCAATGGGGACAGTTAAGCCGCAGCAGCCGCTGGGAAAGAACGCCGCGCAGGCAGCAGCTGAGCAAAAACGGATCCACGCCCATCTCTTGTAGGCGGAGGAGTGCCTCTTCCACCGTCGCCGTGTGCAGCGTTGTGAGAACCAGATGTCCGGTAAGCGCCGCCTGTAGGGCAGTTTGCGCCGTTTCCCGGTCGCGAATTTCCCCCACAAGAATCTTGTCCGGGTCGTGGCGGAGAAAGGATCGCAAAATGGAAGAAAATGTCCGGTCGGCGGCCAGGTCCACGGCCACCTGCAAAATGCCATCCAATTCGTATTCAATGGGATCTTCAATGGTCAGCAGTTTCACGGCGTCGGTGTTAATTTCCTGCAGGGCGGCGTAAATGGACGTGGTTTTTCCGCTGCCGGTGGGGCCGATGACCAGGAACAACCCATTGGTCAATCGCATGATATGTCGCGTGGCGTCCATGATTTCCGGCGGCATTTGCAGGTTGTCCAAGCGGGGAAATCGTCGATTTTTGTCCAAAACCCGCAGGACCACGCTTTCACCGGCCTTCGTGGGCAGGACGGAGATGCGACATTCCACGTCCTTACCGTTCACAAAACACTTCAGCCGGCCGTCCTGTGGGCGAAAATGCTCCGAGATGTCCAAATTCGCCATGGCGCGCAGGCAGGCGGAAAGTTCTTGGCGTAATTCCGGCGGAAATTTGTGCACCGTTCGCAGGGTTCCATCAATGCGCATGCGCAGGAAAATTTCGTCCGCGTCGCTTTCGAAGTGGATATCCGCCGCGCCAAATTCCACGCCGTAGTGCAACCACCGCTGGATTTGATGGGGTAGGTCTTCATTGGCTTCGGCATCGCCCTCTCTGCCGGATGTTTCACAATGCACATCGGCGGTTTCAAATTGCTGCCAGCGTTTTTTGAAATCCTGTCCAGCTAAGATTTCAAACTCCGGATGGAACCCCAGAAGCGCGGACAATTCCTCGGAAAATAATTGAAAATCGCGGCCTTCTTGGACGAAAAAATGCGAAGTACCGCCGGGTAGGATGTGATAAAATCGGCAAATGCGGAGGAGGTCATTTTTTCCCGGTGAAACCTCCGTCATTTTCGTCCTTTTTTCTTCCTTGTTCCCGCGTGATCCGGTCAAAATCCCTTCATATGCGGACGATCCTCATGGACTGGCGCGGCTTGGCATTTTCCGCCGGGGTATAGTGGGTATTGGCGATTTTGGCTCGCTTTTGATTGACCAGCTGCAGGTCGCTTATCCGCGACGAAATTTTTCGTGCCGTTGCGATGAAATTGGTTAGCACGTTTACAAAAATCTGCTCATCGACGAATTCCAGCGGGACGGAGTGGTGGAGGACGATGTGCCCGTGCTTGCGGTCAAAGCCGATGGTGGTCCCGTTGGTTTGCAGGCCGAAGAGGTTGAGCTCGAGGAGTGATTCCAGGAATTTTGCCTGGTCGATCTCCTTGGGAAGCTGCATGAGCGGTGAGTAAATGAACAACGCCGTGTTTCGCTGGGGGAATTCAATGAGAATTTCCAGGTGTGATTCCTTGTCTTGCAACACACAGCGCCGCGTCTCCGGGTCGAGTTTGAGCGGGAGGTTCATGCGCCGACTCACACCCGCCATGAGCGTATCCAAATCCATGGACGGAGTTTATGGTCCGTGCTTTTCAAATGCAAATAGAAAAACACCGCGCGGAATAAAGCTAGGGAAATACTGCCCAATAAAAAACCGCCGAGCACCCTGCTTTGCCACAATCAGCCAATTTGCTGCCGAAGTCCCACAAACAAGGCGCAAAAAAACGCGAATACGCCGCGAGGGGGTTACTTGGCAATCTTAGCCATATCTCCTTGCAATTGGATCATATTTTGTAAATAGTCAACGGCCATACGAAGCCAAAATGGAAAATGATGCTTATCGGCAGTCCGTTTGGTCACAACGGCTTCCGACGTATTGCCGTCTGAACTTCTCTTGGGCAGCCGTCCACACGAGGGGGGAGAGGGGAACCGATCGTAAAATATCACTCCGCGTATATGCGCCAAATCATCCAATTGCCTCTGAATCCCGGCAAACGCGTCCTCATCCCCGTTGGCCGGCGGCTCGGGTATTTGATCCATAAGTTGCTCTGGAGTAGGAAGCTCTGATATCCGCCCAACGAGCCAAACGGCCGCCGGCGTGATTCCATGGATCATGCGTGTAAAAAGGGCTTCGCCTTCATCAACCCACCGTTTCAATTGCTCGATTGTCTGCGGAACTCCCTTGGGAATACACACGGACGGAAAATCATCACAGGTAATTTCTTCGCCGAGTAATGACTGCAATTGAATGTACGCTTCATATGTCATAAAATACGCAACGCGAACCTCACTGGAACGCTTTTCCAGGTTGAACACTTCAAGACATTGCCCGCACATTCCATGGATTATCTTACCATTCGCTCTGTTCGCGGGCCATATCTTCCGATACAAGTCACTCAACTCAGCCGCTTCCGCATCATTGAACCAACTTGCCTGATCTTGCGCGAGGATGAGGGGTTTTTGTCCTATTCTTTCGGGCGAATCGGAGGGTTTTATACCGTACAAACGCTCGCGCGCGACCTCAATGGCCGGACATACGCAGAGTTCGGGGCATTCCATGCCGTATTTAACCAAATGAGCGCGGTATTCCCTCCATGTGTCCATTTGGTTATCGTAGATTTTCAATTCACACTGAAGCTCACTAATCCTATTGGCGCGCCATTTTAGTTGCCTGCATAGGACGTCAATTTTATGCGCATGCGCCACCCAAGCTTCCGCGTCTCTTTGCGTCCCTGGATATAGCGATTCCGCTTCTGTCGGGCAAGGGTGACAACATGTGTCGTCGGGTTTGACCAGAGCCCTTTCCACGTATTCAGATGTCGCAGAAGCACGCATCGCCTGCTCAATATCAGGCGGAACAGTGTACTCGAAACCTGCGTCGCTAACTTTCCGTAGAGTCATCTTAAAATAGTACGAAATTGCATCTTGGAGTGTATAATGAGCTTTTTTTTGCCATTCTGCCGGGGCTGTACTCGAATTGCCAATGGGTAAGGGCCCGGAACGAAAACCCTCCTCGTTCTCGGACGTTTCTAAATCTGTTTCTTCGCTATCTGTCGCTTGTAACACATCCGGTATAATCTCTGATTTTTTAGCCATTGGATTAGGCGAGATCGGCATATGTCCCGAAACAATATCTAGAACTCTCCCAGAAGAATTACTTTCACGGCCTGCTTCCGAATGATATGGCTCCTCTGGAGGAAAAGGAAACAGGCGCGATTGTATCAACAACTCCGTCTCCTTGCACGCAATTCTTCCTGTTAGAAAAAAGACCGCCTGAATGCTAAACGGTCCTACCAAGAACCGGGCAACCCTGAGCATAACAACTTGAAATTTGGCCAACAATCTCCACACAAGCGAAGTTTGGACTTGGAACATCGATCTTTTTGACGTAACCTCACCCAAGTCCGATTTGTCTGCGGGTGAACTCGGCAACGGCTCCGGGCGTCCACGATCCTGTTGTCGTATAGAACTCATAGACGATTGGATGCTAAAAGAGGTTCCGATTGTCAACAAAAATACCATAAAAAATGTTTGACATCTAGTCGCTGGCCCCATTTTTGACGATCAAATTATGAATGATGCGCCTCCTCCGCTTTTGTCCGTTTCTCCAGATGCCTATTTGTCCTGGTATGCAGTTCGTTTATCCAGCTGTGCTTCACGGGCGCTCAAGAGCATTGAGTCACGTTTCCCGACCGTACATACGAAGGCAACGAGGTTTGTAGTAGCCGTGTTTGGTAATGCCACCGTAATTGATGCACTACTCTCGGTTGCCGCGGTGGCGGCGTTTGCGATTCTGGCGGGGAGCTGCTTCTTCGGAATCCCGTTTGGTCCAGCACTGATTGTACTTGATTGCATCGCCGGAGGCACCGTGGCGGTTTGTGTTGGCCTGTGGTGGTGGGTCAATCCAGCCAAGGCCGCCCGCGACCACGCCGAGCTTATGGCGACGGTTGCCGATGAGCTAAACAGCATTTGGGAAGCTTCGGCAGTTTTTGACGGTATCAATGACGCTGACTTGGAACATATGAGGCCCGCATTTGTCCGTGCGGACAAGGAT
Organism: Puniceicoccales bacterium; assembly: GCA_031259325.1. Taxonomy (GTDB): domain Bacteria; phylum Verrucomicrobiota; class Verrucomicrobiia; order Opitutales; family JAIRLM01; genus JAIRLM01. The sequence goes on along the minus strand of JAIRLM010000025.1, from coordinate 18,846 downwards.
ACGGACCTGACGTGGACACGGTTTGATCCAGTTATAGACGCAGCGTGCCGAAATGAATATGATACTATCGCTGGCGCGACCGCCGCTGGTGCGCTGCAAAAAATATTGCTTGGTTCTCCCGACAAAGTCGCCGCCTGGAAGCATGTTTTTCCCCTTCTGGAAAAAAATCTTTGTTGGACTAGGGGTTGCATAGGGTTTCCTAAAATTTTAGCTGCGGCCGTATCCATTTGCAGGCAGTGTTCGCCGGTGGATGCCAAACAAATACATGGTCAGGTGCTTAGTTTACTCTTCAAAGAAACACATTACGGCGACGATGCGAGTCAAGGATCAAACGCCGCGTTTGATTTTCTATTGCTGAATTCCACTCCTGGGATGAGAGAAGATGCACGCACATGTTTCGAAATACGAGATTTTAACGATGTAAACGTGGGCGAAAAGTTAGATGCGTTGCATTCTTTTCTTACCGGCGGCACGATAACATCTACCCAATTTCGAATGCGATTCAACTCTTCCGCAAGAAAAATACTACTGAAAAACAGCACGCGTTCAATGGATTTCGATGAATGCTTTGAACGTGCGCATTATCCGGACGGATGTGTGTTACACCACGAGTTTGGGTATGATATATTTGCGGAGCACCCAGATGCGATGGAGAAAGAAGTTGCCGCGCTTGAAGAACAATTTGATAATGTGGATGGTCCTGTGGCTGTCACGTCATATTTCACTGATACTGGCACAAGTAGGACGGCTAAGGCATTGATAAGAAATTGTTTGCGTCATTCCCCGAAAGATGTGGCGTTGCGATTAATCCGACTCATCTGTAAGTGCCCATACACCACGGATAATGATTCTCAATGGTCGCAAACGTACACATTGGTATTCATTTCGCGAATGCCGCATGAATATCGTGAGAAATTGGCCGTTGCACTTGGCCGCACGGACGCAGAAATTCTCGAAATGCGAAAAACCTGGCTGGCCGAAGAAGAATTGGCACTCAAGCGAAAGGCGAAGCCGTAGCTGGTTGATCCTCGCTTTCTGAAGAGAAATTTGAAAAATCCAACTCCCTTGGAAGTTTTTCTTTTTCAGCATCCATCGGTGGCACCCATTTTCGTCTGGCCGATAGCGCCATTGTACAAAATTTCGTCCTATTTTCGCCCAACAGATCCAACGGTCCCAACGAAACCAATGGAACCAACCGGCCGTTTTGCATTTGGCGATTCCGTGGTAGACTAGATGCGGGTTTTCCATCGGGGAGACCCGAGGAACTCAGGACCATGAGCGATCAATCCGCCAGATACACTGCCACACGCGAAATAACACTCACGACGAGGGATGGTACTTGGCTGTTTCCCCCGTTGTCAAGCGCTTACTGTGACGACTTTTTCCCACTCTCCAAACGTTCCCTTCCGAGTGAGTACGTCGTCCGAAGCGCTGATGCAACCCTAGGGATTCACTCCAATGCCAATGATACAAGGTCGTATCCGGCGGGCGGCACTTCCCTTGGAGGTGCCGTATGAAAATCCTCAGCAAGTGGTTTCGGGCGAAGGTGTTCGGCGATTTTATTTGTCGGGCGGCTCTCATTGGAATCACATTTTCAGGATTTTATTTCACGGTCCTGGGACTGCATAATTCGTTTTTGCGGGAGTGCCAGAAAGTTGCCCATCGGCAGAGTTTGGAAATTGGTGCCCTGCGCCGGCAAATCGCTTTGCTGCAGAGGCGTACCAGTGGGTTGCTGGCCCGCGTGGACGCCTATGAAAATACCCTTCATTTTCTTACCTATTCACAAAAAGCCGGTGGTGAACGTCGATGAAACATTCAACTCCTAGCAATGACGACCCGGAGATGGACTCCTCCTTGACCAGTGAAAGCGGTGGCGAAATCCCGGCGGGTTCGCGTAAAAGTGCCCGCAAGAGGAAAAGAGCTTCGGACACCTCCCATAGCGATCTGGCGGACGCCTCCATTGGCCAAATGCTAAGCGGCCTGTTGGACAGGATTTTTGTCACGCGAGATCTGTCCGAGCTCAATACGATCGCCACCATTTTGCAAAGACTCCTGGTCAGCAGCCAGCAGGTACTTACACTGCGCAGCCAACTTGACGACAGTGTAGGCATGGCCGGTCGCGCGCGGGAGGGGTTGGATATGCCCATCGTGCGCCAATTGGAAAGGCAGTTGAGGCTGCTATGAAACCGAAAGCCATGCCTTTTTTTCTCCCTTACCAGCGCCGGTGGATTCTGGACGGTGCCCGGCTGAAGATTATGGAAAAATCTCGGCAGGTGGGCATGTCCTGGGCCACGGCGTATCATCTCGTGCGCCAACATGTTACAAAACATTATACCCGTGATAGCTGGGTATCTTCCAGGGACGAAATGCAGGCCAAGCTATTTCTCGCCGACTGTTGCACCTTTGCCTCCCTGTTCGACGGCGCTGCCACGAAAATACGGCGGCGGGTGCTGACTCCAAAGGCGCGTGCGTCGGCCATGGCCATTACATTTGCCAATAACACGGCGGTACATTCCCTTTCCTCGAACCCGGACGCGCAGGCGGGGAAGCGGGGCAATCGGGTTTTGGACGAATTCGCCCTCCACGGTGACCCAAAGCTCCTATACTCCATCGCCTTACCTGGAATTACCTGGGGCGGACAGCTGGAAATTCTCTCCACGCACCGGGGCTCGTTTAACTTTTTTAATCAGCTCATTCAGGAGGCGCGCTACGAGGGAAATCCCAAAAAATTCTCCCTGCACCGGGTGACACTACAGGATGCCCTGGAGCAGGGATTTTTAGAAAAATTAAAGGCCAAGTTGCCGGCGAATGACCCGCGCCAGTTCATGGACGCGGCGCAGTACTTTGATTTCATCCGCACCACCTGCCCAGATGAGGCCACCTTTCAGCAGGAATACATGTGCCAGCCGCTGGACGACCGGACGGCGTTTTTACCGTCGGAAATGATCCGCGCGTGCGAATACCCCGCCGATACCCAATGGCAAATTACTTTACCCCATTCGCCCCCGGATGCACCCCTGCCCCACGGGGAGTTCTATCTGGGTGTGGACCTGGGCCGGGAGCACGATTTGACCGTCTTCTGGTTGCTGGAGCAGGTGGGTGACGTCATGCACACGCGGTTGGTGGAATGCCTTGCCCAACAGACATTTGTGGCACAGGAGGGCGTTTTACACGAATTGCTGCGCATTCCCCACCTGCGGCGGGTGTGCATCGACCAAACGGGCATGGGTCGGCAGTTCACGGAGCGGGCGGTGGCAAAATTTGGTGCCGGCCGGGTGGAGGGCGTGACATTCACGGCGGAGGTAAAAGAATCTCTGGCATACCTGCTGCGCACTTTTTTCGAACGTCGCGGGGTGCGGATTCCCGGTGATGACAACATTCGCGCGGACTTGCACGCCATTCGCCGGGAGGTAACCCTCGCCGGGAATTTACGATTTGCAGCGGATCGGGGAAGAAACGGACACGCCGATCGCTTTTGGGCACTGGCCCTCGCCATTCATGCCTTCCATGGCGGTGAAGCCCAGCGATCAAAGACCGGTGGCGGGGCGTTCCAGGTAATTCAACGGCCGCAACGATCCCCCTTTTTTCTCTAGGTATCTCACCCATTCACCATGTCACCTATTTCCGCATAACCCATGAAAACGAAATCAGACATACAAACGCTGTGCCCGAAACATAGTCCGCGGCAAGGGTTTAACCCCATTCGCGCCCTCACGCCGGAGTCGCTTACCCGGCAATTGGACGCCTTCCATCGGGGCGAATTATGGCCGGCGGCGCTGCTTTGGGATGCCATTGAGCGGCGGGATGACGTGCTAAAGGGCGTGGCGGCAAAACGCAAAAAAGCCGTGGCGCGACTGCGGTGGACCGTGCTGACAACGGATGATTCCGAAGAGGCGCGGCAGCAACAAGAAGCGCTGCATTTTTTCTACAACAATCTCCGCTGCACGGGTGCCATTGATCACAACGAGCGCGGATCCTTTGCCCTGCTCGTGAAGCAGATGATGGACTCCGTGGGGAAAAAGTACGCGGTCCATGAAATTATTTATCAAATTCACGACCACTGCTTTATTAATAATTGCGCGCGGCCGCTGCTTTCCGCGGAATTTCGCTTCGTTCCCCTGTGGTACTTTGAAAATTACACGGGACTGCTGCGCTTTTTGCCCACCGACGTGATGCGGGAGGGGATTCCCCTGGAGGGGGGCGCCTGGCTCGTGACCGTGGGCGACGGCCTTATGGAAGCTTGTTCCATTGCCTATTTGTTCAAACATTTGCCCCTCCGCGATTGGCTGGTTTATTGTGACCGCAACGGCATGCCCGGTGTGAAGGGTGTGACCGATGCCGTTCCCGGGACGCCGCAGTGGGAGATGGCCAAGCAGGCGGTGGAAGCCTTTGGGGCGGAATTTAACGCGCTCATGTCCACGGGGAGCGACTTGCAGGCCATTGACCTTACATCCCGCGGAACACTTCCATACCCGGCGCTGGTGGACCGCATGGACCGGGCGATGGCGGCGCTTTGGTGTGGATCCGATTTGTCAACCCTGTCCCGGGGCAATGGCGTGGGCGCGTCCATGCAGGCGGAGGGGCAAAGCATTCTGGAGCAGGATGATGCGGCGATGATCTCCGAGGTCCTCAATGAGCAGGTGGACCGCTACGTGCTCAATTATCTTTTCGGTGACGCGCCCGTTAAGGCCTACCTGTCTTTGCAATCCGCGCAAAGTGATAATTTTTTGCGGGACTTGGAGCTGTACGAGCGACTGGCGAAGTTGGGCGTGCAAATTCCGGCAAATGACCTGTGCGAACACTTCGGCGTGCGCGGTTCTCTGAAATCTTAGATGGCAACGAGGATAATGCAATGAGTGGAAAAGACATGGAAACGATGATTCTAACGAGCGCAAATACCGTGAAGGACGACGATTGCGGCGGGTGGCTGAAGCTGGTGGACTACGGCGAATACCAACACCGGCTCGGCATGCAAATTGTGGACGCCTCCGCATGCAAGCAAATGGCCCGGCGGTTCTCATCCCTCCGCCAACGGCTCGCACGCCGATTTCGCGGTGTTCCCATTTACATTGGCCACCCGGATGATCCGGCCTTCCGCGGACAGGTGGGCCACGACGACACCCGCGCCTACGGTTGGGTGAAATTCATCGAAGCGCGCGATGATGGCCTTTGGGTTTGTCCAAAATGGTCCCGGGCGGGGGCGGAACTTCTTGAAAATGCTTATTACAAATTCCTTTCACCGCGCTGGGAAATGGTGCCGCTTGGCAACGAACGCTTTACGCCAAAACAGCTGCTTTCCATCGGGCTCACAAATACGCCCAACATGGACGTGGAAGCCATTGCCAACCAGGAGGGCGCCGGCGAAGAAACGGCGGAAATGGCACGAACGGAGGGTGCTCCCGCGGAAGATATTCCCGGGGAGGATGTCCAAACGGAAGATATCCCCGCGGAGGCAATTACCGGCGACATCTCCACCAATGATGATCCCCGGGAACCCATGCCCACGGGCATCGATCTGCCGCCCGTTGGATTATTGCGCATGCCGGAACAGGGCGCGCCGGTCATCGCCAACTGCGCCCGACTGCCGAAAAATATTATTAACCGGCAAGCCATCACCCAATCGCTGGACCGGCGATGCCGTCTTTCGAACGAAATGAGAAAACAACGTGTGTTGACGCTCGTGCGCGAGCGCATGGAACGGGAGCACGAATCCTTTGCCGCCGCATGGTGCAATGTGAAACGGACCCATCCCTTTTGGTTCGAAGGCTAACTTTCTCCCATGTGGGGAATTGATTTATTTACATTTAAGGAATACGAATATGAAAAAAGAAAAACAAATCATTTTTGCGAATGTGGCCGAAGGTACGCACGAGGGAAATATAACATTCCTGGCGGCGGCACCCATTTCAACGGCTCATGTGCTCGTCGCGTTGCAAGGAAATGCGGTGCATCCAACGGCGGCTGGGGAATTACCCATCGGGGTGGTGACCGACGAGGCGGAGGCTGCGGAAGATCCGGTTAACGTGCAATTACTTGGCGGGGGATCCACGACCTTGATTAGCGCAGCTGGGCCCATCAGTTCCGGGACCTTCGTCGTTGGAACGGCAAATGGAAAAATCATTCCCCTGCCATCCACCAGCGGAACCCACCGCGTCGTTGGCATTGCACTTAGCACGGCAACCATGGCAGGCGAGATGGTGGAAGTGCTCACGGGGCTTCCCTTCAACATTGTCGTCACAACCGATTCCACGGATTAAGGGGTAACGGTCATGCCGGCAACCCACCAAGGCGTTCCCATTTAGAATTGAAATATCATGAAAGAATTAATTGAAATTTTACCATCGGACGGGGAAAATAATGAAAAGGGCGTTGTTTGCGCGGCCAACGAGTCCCGGTTTACCAGCGCCAATTATTCGGAACCGCTCACGGCTTTTACCGTCGGCTGGAAGGATCCGGAAAATATCGAAGATTTGCTCAACTTCATCGCACCGGTGATTCACGTGGGCAAGCGCTTCGAGTTTAAAAAAGCGGACAATGCGCAGGCATTTTTGTCGGAAAACGACGACGTGCGGGCCATCGGTTCCGCGTTCAAAACCGTGGATTTCACGGGCACGTCCGTCATGGCCAAGACGTTCAATAAGGGTCTCACCATCCGCGTGGACCACGATGACGTTGCCGGCGACGACTGGCGGGAGCGCTATGTGCAGTTGCTGCTTCGCCGACTCTATCGAAATGAATTGCGACGGGCCATCGCCGCGCTTAACTCCTCAACCACGCCAATTCCAAAGGTTTGGGGAGGGGAGACCGGGTCCCATAATCCGGATTCGGACATCCGCGTGGAACTATCCAATGCGGCGGATATCACGGGCGTTCGGCCAAATCGTATCATTTACGGTGAAGGCGTTTGGGACCTGCGTTCCGATGTTTACGACACCCAATCCACGGCGGCGGCTCAGCGGGCGGCAACACTTTCCATGGGCGACCTGGCCCACAAGCTGTTCGTCGACGAAATCCGCGTTTTCAGCGCCCGCTATCAAAGCTCGCCAACCAACAAGGCGCGAATTGTTGGCAATGACGTGTACCTTTTTTACACGCAGAATGACATCGTAAAGGACGAGCCGGCGAACATCAAACGTTTCGTAACGCCCATCGACGGCAGCAACTTCCGCGTCTATTTGGAAGAGCACTCCAAGTTCACCGATCTCACCGTGGAGCATTACAGCAACATTATTGTCACCTCCGAGGGCGGCATCAAGTGGCTTACCGTCACCGCCGGTTCCGGCGAATAGGGCCGTTTATTCCATAGCAGATAACCAAATTAAAAATATGAGAGTAAGTGATTGGATACTATTAGCACCAAGCCATTTGGAGATTTATCTGATGGCGCGGCAAATTCGCCTGCTGCGAACGGTGGTGCTGGGCGCCGGGGAACATGACCCGCTACCCCCGTTAATTTCCGATGTGACCCGTCGGGTGCGACAAGCCGTCGGAAGCCATGCGAAAAATCAACTGAGCGATGACCCACGTCTGATTCCCGTTGAATTGCTGCCAACCGCCTGCGCATTGGCATTGGAGGCACTTCAGGGCCGGATTCCCCCGCTGCAACTGTTGCCGGAGCAGCAAAAGGCGGCGGATGTGGCGCGGGAGCAGCTGCGCGCCGTCGCCCACGGTGAAATTCGGGTCAGTCTCCCCTACCATCCGGCGGAGGAGGGTGAATACGGCGGTTCTGCATCCATGGTGTGCCTCCATGCCCGGCGGCGGAAGACAACGGCGGCGGCCCTTTCCGGACTGTAAAATAGGACAATACTATGATTATCAGCCGTTTAGAACTTCTTCAAGAAGCCGTTTTTGAAATATTACGCGACCGGTGGGAATTATCCGGAAAGAGCGTATTTCTTTACCGTCCCGGTGACATGGGGGGCATGTTGGATATCGACGTGCACAAACAAACCAATTTGTGCGTCATCGTTCTTCCGCCCGTACCCGTGGAATTCCGCCGCAATTGGCCGGTGCCCTACGATGCGACGGTGGCCGTGCGCATTCTCGTGGTGGAAAATGCTTTCACCGACGTGTCAACGGGTGGCGCCCTGGGTGCCGCTGAATTTATCCATTCCATGCTCACCGGCCGGCGGATTCAGTGCGATCAAACGTTTGGCGCGTTGATGCCTAAACTTAAGGAGCCGTGGAAGATAAATGAAAATTTCACCACGGACATGCGGTTGGAAATTTTACTCACCTTTGAATTTGAAATGTCGTTCCCCTGGAGCGACGGAAAGGAGAAATAATTTATGAAATTTTTCATCGGTAATTACTGCCTGGCCGGCGGACAAGATGCGGATGAGGAACCGTTTGACCTCGTTTTGGAAACGGCGGGAATCATTCAAATCGTCAAGACCCTGCGGGCGGCGGCGGCAAAACCCATCGACCGCAAAAATCGAACCACGAATCTGCAATTTTCGCTGCGGCGGAAGCACGCGTCCGTGGAAAAAAGCTCCGAATTTCTCCTCACCCACGCGGCCATTCTCACCGGTGCGGCGGGGAATTTTCGCATCGTCGGCGAAGGAGATTCTCCGCCATCCTACGTCCTCGGGGATAGCACCATCCGCCGCATTCGTGGCACGCAGGAGGGCATCGCTACAGTGCATCATTACGACATCGTTGGCGGCGCGCTCATCGCCATACCACAGGAGGACCAGTGACCATGGCCGCAATCGCAACCATCCGCATCGCCTGCGACATCAGCAACTTTGACGCCCCGCGGGATATCCACACCGGCCGCACGCCCATCTTCTGGAAGGGCAACGATTTGCAGTTTCAGCTGGCCGTTTTCGACCGGGGAATGCTCCAGCCGCTGGATAACATTGGCCTCATCGTCTTGGACATCAAACCCATGGGACCGGAGGATACGGCTCCGGACGTCTCCGTTCTGCCCCTCATGCGCGGGGAAGCGGTCGCGGCCACTTTCGATGGCACCGTCACCGAAGAAACCTGGGAAAACGGAACCAAACAGCAGGCGGTTATTACATTTACCGCCGATGAGTCATCCGTCGTCGCCCGGGATGCGTGGTTGGTCATTTGGGCGGAAACCGTGGACGATCCGGTGAAAATTATAACCATTTGCGCGGGAAGGATTTCAATCCGGGAGTCCTCCGGAGGCATCGACCTCACGCCGCCGGAACCGGAGGATCGCTTCTATAATCGCGACCAGTGCGATGCCCTCTTTGCCCGGCGCAATCAAAATCTGCAAGATTTGTCAAATGTGGCCGCGGCCCGCGATAACCTGCAATTGGGAACGGCTGCGCTTTATGATGCTCTCAATGAGGGGGATATGGCATCGGCCTCCACCATCGATGTCCCCACCCAGTGGAGTGTGAAAACCTACGTGGATGATTCCATCACCGCCATTTCGGGCAGTGGAGGTTCGCCGAATCACCTGAGCAACGGGGCGTTCCGATTGAACACCAACGGCACATCGGCGACTTTGGCAAATATCGCCATGGTCGCGCTTTCCGACGGCTGGATGGGCTATCAGCAAATCGCCGGTTCCTCCTATCAGGCAACGAGTTCCATTGAAACCGTGGATGCCGCCCTGCAACTGAACTGCATGCACATCACCCGGCCCGTCGGGAACACCTCTACCCAGGAAATGCGCATTTTTCGACCGTTTACGCCCATCAAAACCTTTCCCCTGCGCGGGAAACAGGTGACATTCTCCGTGGACCTGCTGGCCGATACCGGATTTCCAAACACGGCGAGCAACGGCATTAATTTCTCCGCCACGGGGACCACAAACACCGCAAACTTTACCAAAATAAACAACAAGGGAGAGTTTGTATCCCAAAACGTTGTACTTCATGCCGTTGAGAGCGTTTATGCCATTCCAACGGATTCCTACGCCCGCTATTCATTTACGTTTAATATCCCCGCGAACGTCGTCCAAATCTGTTTAAGATTCACTCATACGCCCTACGGAACAGGTTCGAGCGTCGCGGCGGACTATGGATTCCGCATTTATCGGCCGGCCGTTGGCATGGGAAACACGGAGCAACCATTTCCTATCATAACACCGGAAGCGGATCAAAAAGCCCTCTGCGCCCGCTACCAGCGCATTTTGACGGCGTTTCGAGGTTCGGTCACGCAGGGCCAGCCGGTGGTCCAGGATGTCGTTTTCCCGGAGCAATTCATGGCGGTACCCTCATGCACCTACGCGGCCAACGAATCCGCGCCGACGGCATTTTCCGCGCTTCCACTCCCGGCGGACACCTCCGGCCCCACCGTTTATTGCGCAAAGCTCACGCGCACGGCAACCGCCGATTCCGCCTCGGCCTTTTTCCGCGTGTTTTACGGATTCACCGTTCCCCTCTGGTAAGGAGTTTTTATGGATGCAACCGTTTCCCCTTCAGCGTCACAGCCGGAATTATCGGCGGAACTCCTGCGACGCCTGGAAGAATTAGAAGCGAAGGTTGTCGAGTTGGAACTACAAATTCAATCCCTGCGCAGCGAGGCATGACCATGGACTGGACCCTGACCTATGACGGTGTGACCCAAACGTTCGGACAGTGGGGAATCGGAGACATCCGCCGCCAGCGAATCAACCAGGGCCGGGACGTGCTAACCTTCCGACACGTTGCCGCCCAAGCGCTTACCGATGGACCCATTTTCGCCCCACTCGCGCCGATCCGGGTGAATTGCGACGAAACGCAATGGTTCTTGGGCGTGGTGACGGAAATTCCATCCTACGGCGACGGTTCCGATGAATCCAAATATTACAAGGTGAGCGGACCCTGGTGGTACCTGGAGACGACCATTTACCAGCAGCCCTGGGCCATCGCCGCCGATCCCGACGACCCCGATTCGCCCCTTACAACCGCCCACAAGAGCCATATCATCCTGGGCCAATCGGAGGAGGGCGAGGTGCTTTCCATCGGCGCCCAGTTGGCGGACATTTTAGACTATGCCTTGAGCTGCGGCATTCCCATTTCCTTGGGAAGCATCAATTTATCCCAAACCATGCCCTTTGACGAATGCAAGGATTTGAGCTGCGCCGAGGCCATTCAGCGCGTTTTACGATGGGTTCCCGATGCAATGACGTGGTTCGACTACGGCACCGCCTTACCAACTTTGCACATAGCGCGCCGCATGGAACTACCGCCGCTTACCCGTGCGATGGGTTCCTCGCTCAGTTCCCTTTCCATTTCTCCACGCTATGATCTTCTATTGCGGGGAGTTGCCATAAAATACGAGCGCGTGCATTCCGCCGGCGGCCGCACCTGGAGGACCCTCGAAACCGACCGTTACCCGGTGGAAATTTCCGAACAGCAGCCGCGGATTCTCATTCTTACCGTGGAACTCGCCGGCACTCAGAGCCAGTATATCTCCCAATCCATTGCGACCGAGGAAGTTGACCCCGCGAGCGTCATTTGGTGGCAGGACCATCTGCCCGCCCTGGCTTCGCTGGATCCCGACGACATAACCATTCTTTCCTATGGCCGGGATTCCACGCTGCCCCGGGAATTGCGCGATGGCGGCATTGCCGACTGGATGGATGTCTCCGCGGAAACGGATATTGTCCGCGCCACTTTGGCCTATGATGACGGCGCAACGGGTGTGGCCCAGCAGGAAGTGGCGGTGAAAATCAAAGCCACCGATGCCGTCAGCCAGACCTACGCGCGGCTTTCCAGCTTTGCCGATGCGGAAGCGACCCCAACCGGTTTGTCCCGAGCGATTTATGAGAGCTTCGGCGATTTGACCTTCGAGGGAACACTGCAAATTTCGGGCGAGGAAATTTCCCCCATCCCCATGGGCGCGCGGCTAAATCTCACCGGCGGAAATGTTTTGTGGGAAACCATGGACGCGCAAATTCAGGAATGCGCCGAACATTTGGACACCGGCACCGTGCGCATGCGCTTTGGTCCGCCAAAACATCTGGGCTTGAAAGATTTAATCCAACTCAGTCGCGTTAATCGGCGGCGGGAGGCACCCCGATCCGTGTACATCCGCACCAATGGGGAGGGTTCCGATGACCATATCGAGCAAGCACGGGAGATGCCCCAGGAAAATACGCACACGGGGACAACAACTTACAGCCACCTGCTCCTCGCCGACGGGACGGACGACACACGGCGGATTGCCTTGGACACGCGGCAAATCGGTCTCACCGGCCTGGTTCTCCAGCCGCGGGAGGAGGACGTTTGCGAAAATGGAATCCTAAAAAAGCGCCTCACCCTAGCTTCCCAACCCTACACACCCGATGAAAACAAACTTTCAACGCCATGAGTGCCAATCCCTTCCTCGTCGCCGTCAATCCATCCGGGTTGCCGCACCCCATTCTCACGCAACCGGCCACGGGCGATGAACTCCTCGCGGGCATGAGTCCCCAGGAAATCGCCACCATCTTTTGGATGCTGCGGTCCCTGTCGGTGAGCTATTCGTACACCATCGACGGACTCGGCACCTACGCCAATGCCTACACCATCACCTGCGAGACCCAACCGGTGGGCCGCCTCGCCAATTACCCGGAATTCACCCATGAATCCTTCGACGAAACCACCTCCATGGGCACTTTTTTTCAACTCAATCCGGCGCAGGTCTACCAGGGCACGAACGCCTATGCCCTCGATCTCGCCTTCCAAGAAGGCACCTATCCCAACGGCGAAATCCTTCTCTCCGTCAGCCTCCCCTCCGGCCACACCATCCTTGCCACGTCCTCCTTCGACCTCTTTTCGCGGACTATTCCCCTCTATTTGTCGACCTCCTACACCGGCCTAAGCGGAGCCATTGATTCCTTTGAAATCGATGCCGTGTGCTGGCAAATAGCTAAAATGTAAAAAAATCTGCGCCAATGGGACATACGCAAGTGCCCACGCGGATGCCGAATCCGATAAATAATGATTAACAATGTGAAACATCTTCTTAAAAATCTTGCAATACGTGTTGCCGAATTGTAAACTTATGTCACCATGAGTGTTTTCCAGGTACCACCGCCGCGCCCACAGGTCATAATTCCATCGGCTACGCTGGCGGAGATTAATAGGCGCGGCGCAGAAAAATCCATAGGAACATACGTAAGTGGAACGAATCTTCTTTATGTTGTGAGAAGTGACTCCGGGCTTAGGATCTACAAGGGGAAAGTCACTGCGGCGGAGAACTTCAAGGAAAAAGATATACGGATGCTCGAAATCGATCCCGCCAGCATCACAAGGAAAAAGTCCAGTACAACAGCAGGATCCAGCGCAGAAAATGAGTCAAATAATTTCACCCCCGTGGGGCGCGATTTGAGAGACTTGTTCGCCGATATTTTTGGTGTTCCGCAAAATATCGCTGATAAAATGTCCACCTCGGATTTTGCAAAAACACGCTTTCTCGTCTCCGATAGCAGTGGATCCTTGCGAGATCTCACCATGATGGAATTAGAAGCGGCATTGAAAAGCGATGAAAATTCCGTCCAGATCGACGCCATAGTATTTCCTGCTAATGGGGTCTATTGTGGCGCGGTGAGTGACGGGGGCGACGTCAGAAAACTTTTAAAATTTATGCGCGGGGAAAATTATACGGGGAGCGAGTTTGAAATCTATACGGCGAGGGGAAAAATCGCGCCCGGTAATGAGACATTCAAACCTGTTGTTCGAAAATTTTTAGAAAAATTTTCCACCATTCTTTTCGCCGCTTCCGGTGCCATTGGTGCGGCGTTGATTACAGAAATTATTGCGGCATCGATGGCCGCCGGCGTTCTTACCCTTGCATGCCCTCCGATTCTTCTAATACTTCTCGCCATTGCCATTGGATTAACCGCCGTCGGAGCGATACTTCTCTTCATCGCATCCCGGATCGAGCACACCGTGCCGCTTTCTCCACCGACAAACCAACCACAACAGGCCTAAAACTCCGCCGCTTGCGCTTGATTGGTGCGAAATTTGTGTCAAATTGCCGCCATGAGCTGGAACGCTGTATCAATCGCTTTGCTGGGCTATCTCCTGGGCGCCATACCATTTGCCGTCATAGTTGCCAGGCATTATGGTGTAAATGTCTTAACCCACGGAAGTTGTAATCCGGGTGCGACAAATGTGCGACGTACAGCGGGAAAACGGGCTGGAAGGATCGTCTTCTTCTGCGATACGCTGAAGGGCTTCCTGGCGACTTACGGAGCAAGTTACTTAGCCCGTGAAAATCCGCAATTGGCCATGATGGCCGGACTCACGGGCGCATTTTTTGGACACAACTTTTCCGTTTTTATCAAATTCCGCGGCGGCAAGGGAATCGCCGTGCTCGTGGGTGGAATGGCGGCGGCCATGGCCAATGTTTTGCTTATCGGACTGCTGACTTGGATTATCGTGTTCTTCCTCACCCGATACGTCTCCCTGGCCTCCATCTGCTTTTGCGCCATACTCCCACTCTGCTCCTACGTTTTCGGCTACGACAATCACACGAACGCAACCGTCCTTTTTTTGAGCACCTTTGCTATCGCGCGGCACGTTCCAAACATCCGCCGTCTGCTCACGGGAACCGAATACCGCTTTACTCGTCCGGAAATTCGCTAATAATTAACACTAATCCGTGGATGACTCTCCCATTGTCCAATTGCTCAATGACCTAGTGCGGGCTGCGATCGGACGTGGCGCGTCGGACGTGCATTTGGAACCCCAGGAAAAAATTTGGCGCGTGCGTTTTCGCATCGACGGGAAATTGGTCGTTGTGCAAGAGTTTGCCAAAGAATTGCTTTCGCCGTTAATTTCACGGCTGAAAATCGTTTCTCAAATTCCGCTAGATGAACACCGCCGGCCCGTGGAGGGCAAATGGCTATTCCAAGCGGACGACCAAATAACCTACGACATCCGCATTTCGATCATCCCGTTTTTATACGGCGAAGGGGCGGTGTTGCGCATTTTGAAACTACTCGGAACGCAACCGGATTTGCACAGCTTGGGATTCCGCGATGATGCCATTTGCCAGTCCATTCACCGCACCATTGCCGAGCGCAGCGGGCTGTTTTTAGTGGTTGGTCCGACCGGTTGCGGCAAATCGACCACCATCTACACTCTATTGCAAATGTTGAATGATGGCTCCCGAAAAATAATCACCGTGGAGGATCCGGTCGAATACGCAGCCAGGGGGATCAGCCAGGTCAACGTTGTCGCCAGTCAGGGGCTTTCCTTTGCCAGTGCACTACGAGCCATCCTCCGTCAGGCGCCCAATGTGTTGTTCGTTGGCGAAATTCGAGATCCGGAAACGGCGGCAATCGCCATTCAAGCGGCACTGACGGGACATTTTGTTTTTAGCACGCTCCACGCCGATGGTGTAGCCGGCGCCGTTGGACGTTTGGAAAATTTACAAATCTCGAAACATCTCATCCGTACCACCCTGCGCGGAATTTTGGCCCAACGGCTCGTCCGGTGCCTATGCCCCCATTGCCGGCGCGGATGTGGACTACCACCGGCGATGGCCAAACGGTTTGCACTGGATGAAACGGTCCAAATTTTTCAACCCAGCGGATGCGAAAAATGCCACCAGTCGGGCTATGACGGCCGGACGATACACTTCGAATGGGCGCCAGTGACTCACGGCACTACCCAACTGGAACGGCTACAAGACCATATAAATAACCTCCGGCTGATAACCTTTGCCGACTCCACTCGCCGGTTGCTTTTAGACGGCCGAATTTCAATGGATGATGCCCTCTGCTTCCTGGGATCGCTGCATTTATCGTCCTGACCATGACGCAGCCGTTTTCCCCGCCGTCATGTACAGAAAGATGAGGCATTCTACTTTTGCCAGCGCAAAAAAGGGTTGCATTTTTTCTAAAATTTCTGGGACTCGTTCACACTTGATATCCATATTAGCCTTCATGGCCGGGGGATTTATGACGAGACATTCCAGTTTGAAAAAAATCGGTGGCGGGTCCACGGAAAAACGCACGGTTCTAACACGCTATGAGCGCATTGAGCTTCTCAGGAAGCGGGGCCAATGGAGCGATGGCCGGCGCATTACGGCACTGCCCAAAACGAAACCAGAAGAGTAATGCCCGCAAATGGCGCGTTCATTTTTCCGGATGCCTTGGGTGCGTTTTTGCACAAAAAGGTTGTAGTTGTCGCACGAGGTGAAAATGGTCTCGTAGCCGTTAATAAGCCGGTTGGGGTGATTTCCCATCCCAATACTGGTGTTGCCAGTCGAAGTGCTTTGCTTCTGGCGCCATATAATCTACGCCGGCGTGCCTATGCGGTAATTGGCGGAGAAGTTTTTTTACTCAATCGCCTGGATGAACCAACGGAAGGGTTGGTGTTGTTGGCGCAATCGGAACGCGTGGCAAAGTCCGTGCGCGAATCTTTTCGTAAACATGCCGTTCAAAAAACATACTATGCTTTTGTAAAAGCTGGTCCAGTGCCTGCGAAGTCATGGCACGATTTTGCCGTCGAACGCAATGATGGGAAATCGGTTCGCCTATCCCCCGGAAAAGAAATGGAAATGCGCACTAATGTGAAAGTTGTCGAAAAAATTCAGTTTGGGGATTTGTCCTGCTTTTTGCTCGAATTACATCCGCTGACGGGCCGCACCCATCAGTTGCGCTTTCAATGTGCCAAGCACGGCGTCCCCATCGCCGGCGATCGAATTTACGGAGATTTTAAGTATAATAAGGCATTCCACGGAGCCACGGGAAGTCATAGGTTGCAGCTGCTCGCCGCGGAAATTGAATTTGATTACACGTTGGCCGGGAAAGTTTTCCATTTTTTCGCGCGCTCGCCATCAACGGATGCATTTCTATCGCCATCCGGCCGCGAAAAACGAGCCGACAATCTTACCTAATGGGCGAAGTTTCTTCCCGTGCGGCGCTGGGGTTGCGGTGCCGGGCAATTTTTTTTAGCCTGGGCGGCGATTGGTTCCCAGAAAGCGCGAAATTCTTCAGCGGAAATTTCTTTCACCGTTTCCGGCGAAGTTATGGCCCCGGTGTATTCAAAGGCAACGAAGCGGACCTTCGGATAGCTAACACGGAGGGCTTTTCGCATTTCTTGCAAATTATGCCGCCGGTCATCTACCATGACGATTACCTTGGGGGAGGTTTTGATTTCGTCCATGAATGCGCAAAGTACCGCCCCCTTGGGTTTGTCATTGGCGCAAATGACACCTCTATGATAGGTTGGAAAATTACCGCCGTCGGCGGAAAATTTCTTCAAAAATAGCGTTTCAAATGGAAATGCCTTTTCAAAGTGAATGCCCACTGTATTTAGTTCCTGCGGGCGAATTTCATAGATGGGCTTCGGCACATCCCGAAGCGTAATGTTTCCACTCTTTGCCGACGTCAAAGCAAATGTTACCACGCCAAGTTTTTGCAGTTTTTTGATGCATTTCGCCGTTTTCTTCTCCGCCGTTTTGCATGGATATAACCCAACCGCGAGATATTTGGCCAATTCCTTCTGATCACGGGTTGCATCCGCGAAAACTTCCCCCAATACCTGATGATAGCGTTGCAAATTGACCAATTCAACCGCTGGATGTTCCGGTTTCGTCAGGGTCATGTCTATGTCGTAAACAACCCAAATGTCCTGCGGGGAAACGGCTTGGGCAATTTCGACCACTTTCTTATTCACCTCCGCCATCTGCGACACATTCATGACCGCCGCAGAAACGTAGAACGGAGCAAACCACGCCAAACCCACCACCAACCAGCGTTTCATCTGTTCATTTAACCACGAGACACGCCAAAATCAACAAATATCAAATGGAGGCGCGAGTCGGAATCGGACCGACGAATAGAAGTTTTGCAGACTCCTGCCTTACCACTTGGCTATCGCGCCACCTAGACCCCAGTGGAAAACAATCTCGGCAAATACCGCAAGTTCTTTTCAGAAGCGCTTACTTCCTGCGCAGCATATTTAGCGCGATGTTGACCGAAATGAAATTCAAACCACCGCTGTCCTGTACCTGAACGGGAATTTCTTCACGCCGCAATTCGTCAACGGGCCAACGGTTTTTGTCATTTTCTTCCTCAATTTCCGCCTTCCGCTTGAAGATAGCTGACAATACCATCAACACCATTGGGCGAAACGCATAAGGTGCATTCCACAATCGTATCCAGCCACTGTTACAACGGAGCGTCCGGGCGACACCCAGCTTGCCAGGCGGCGTCGGGACACCAAGCCAACTGCTTTCATCGCCAGGCAACAAAGACGCATTAAAATTCGCCGAGGCATCACCACTCTGCGGCGCCGCACGTACTATCTTTTTGTTCATAATCGATACTAATTCTCCTAAAACGCGAAGAGTGCAATAAATTTTCCCGAAATGGCAAGCAAAAACGGTATTGCGTAATAAGTTGCGTTTTTTTAACATCTTTCAACGGATGCATACATTTGAAGAGACGATGGAGTTGGGAAAGTTCCGTTACGTGCTGTGTGGTCTTTGCGGAAAGATAGCCGAAGAATCGGAAAGCGTTGGATTATTCTTTCAGGCCTTGGCAAAATTGCGCCGATCGGCTGAGAAAGATTTTTCACAAAATCAATGGCGGTTTTATCTTCCCTGGCTGCTGGCGCGCAATCCTGCGGGACGGCTATCGTGGGCACTCAAGGGCATTTGCGTGCACCCGTCGTGCGATTTCTACCTGCGTGTAATTTTAAACGAGGCATTTAAAATTGGAGCTTTCCCGTTGGTCGTTGGTGCGGCAAAGATTTTGGGCATTGGAGCGTTGACACCGGGCGAGCGGCAAAAGCTTTGCCTGGCCCTAAAGCACTTGGATGATGGCGGCGAGGTTCAGGAAATGGCCCATAAAATGTTGCACGGGCAGTGGGAGGACGGCGAATTGCGGCAGGAGTTGTGGAAATCGGCGGTTGGAAAGAAAAATTTCTAGCATCTTTGCCA
>JAIRLM010000011.1 GCA_031259325.1 Puniceicoccales bacterium | reverse complement strand
CCCTTAACTGAGCTGTCGCAGTTTTGATCGCCGCAGTATTCTCTTTAACCGTTTCAATGGCCGCACCATTGGCAAGCGGTGTAAGTAGCCCTTGAGCGGCGGCCACGCTCATTTTGAGCACTTGAGCCTCAGTTACGAGCTGCCGTAGTTCTTTTCGTGCGGTGGCATTTGCGTCTCTTGCTTCGGCCAATTCCAGCAAACGCGCTTCTTCCACCTTTCGAGCTTCTTCAGCCAAACGTGCCTCTTCAGCCCTGAATGCTTCCTTGTCTTTAGTTGCATCGGACTCTGCTTCCGAATGTCCGTTCTGATCATCCTCATGGAACTCCGGTGCTTGCAAAATCGGCGTCGTATTGGGTTGCAATTGGACCTCAGTGACGCTATCTAAGCTCGTTTTGAGCCCTGCAGTAAGTAACCAAAAAATCGAGTGTTGGCCTTTTATAACTAAAACCGTAGCATGATACCGAAAATTATCTCTTGTGAGTTTCCATATAACAATGAGGACACTAGCCGAAATTAAGGAAATTGGATAAAAAAACACACGAAAGGCAACTCCAACATTAGTCATCAAGCGGTTAACGACGGCGCCTGAACCAGCCGCCGACGAATGAGTACACGATCCGTTGAATCCGCGCAAAAAATAGTGCTCGATACTACCCATATTGGCTCTCATTTAGCGCGAAACGCTGCTATTTGCAAGTTCTTTTTCAAAGCTTAATCAAGAAATTTCAATGGAAGTAATTTTCAATTTGCGTGCATATCCGCCATTGTTGCGGAATTCAAATTAAACGGCCCCGGTCGTAAATTGAACATTTGCGAACGTTGCATGTAAAACTTCCGCGCGGGTGGAATCCTCCTGGCCTTCGGCGATGGCGTACTCGGCTTTTAAATGTGCCGGGCGCAGACGAATGAGAAGATCGTCAATTTTTGGCCGAAATTCTAATGGGAGCCATTGTAAATCCGTTGCCAGACGCATTTGCATCAAAAGGACCTGCGCCTCTTTCATTTCGATTATTTTGGCATTTTGTAAAACTGCCAGTACCCGGCAAAATCGATCGCAAAGTCTCATTTCCATACGTTCCAAAAAGGACTTGCGCGCTGTTTTTTCGCTTTCGATGACCATTTCGGTAAAATTATGCAAGCGTTTGAGTACGGTAATTTCGTCGTTCTCGAAGGTCGGACGATTTGAAATGATAAACAGGTCATCATCCGTGGAAGATTCGCGGCCGTTGAACCCAACGATGTTGCAGCCAATTGCGCGTGCGGCGAGGGAAAGGGGTGTCATTTTGCCGCCCCAGACAAGTGCTGGAATGTGCACGCAAACACATGCCAAAAGTCCCAGTCCGGCGCGGATCGGTTTTGTCGTAAGATATCCAAGCTGTCTGTCAAAAGCGTAGACAAGCTGCCGGGAAAATGTATTGTCCACACTGTTTCCACGCTCATAGGCGTGAATCAAATTTAATCCACCCAAGAGTGTGCGAATGCTGATATGGTCTTCCTCGTTAATGGTCAAGGTCATGCCAGAAGCTGGAGCAACGGAAATTGCGCCGATTTCTTGTCGTTCCCAGCGTTTTATTGCCCATTTTCGCTCAACGCAAAAACGTTTATCTAAAACGTCCAGATCGTCCGCGGTCAGCGTTAAGAATCCCTGAAGGTCTCTGGCGATCACACCGATAATTTCTTCATTGACGTCACGCAGCGCCTCCTTTGAGGCGGACACGGGAAAGGGAAACTCATGGAGATTACGAATCAGCCGCACCTGCGAGTAGAGGGCAACGGGCATACCCTCTGCGGCCATGCGTGTGATGGGATTGAAAACCTTTGCCTGGTGATTTAAATACGAGTGCATGGATTGTTATCCGGTGGAAAATTACCCGAACAGTTAACGGAAATCATGCCTTTTGGGCCATTTGCCGCACCGCATACGTGCCAATGCATCCCAGGGCTAATGCTATGGGGATGACGGCAATACCGCAGCGCATGGAAAGCCCTTCGCCAAGTCCACTAAAGATTTTAATTGCATATCCAATTGTCCCATGAAATGCATATCCAAAGAGCATGATGATCATATTGGCTAAGGCCGTTGCCACGCCAACCGTTTTTTCACCGACGAATGTTGAAACTTCGTAGATAATCAGGATCTGATAGGAGCAGCAAAGGCCGACAAGCAGGAAGCCCGCCACGATGGCGTACGTTGGAACCGTTGGGCTGACGGTGATTATCGTAAAAACGGCAAACATTAAAATACCAGAAACAATAATGGTATCAAAATAGCGGCGGCTCTTTTCGGCGATGAAGCTGAGTATGGGACCCCCGAAGCACATGCCTACGAATATGAGCGACGAAAGAAAACTAGCACGGGCCGGGCTGATCCCGTGCACACGATCGAAAAATTTTGGCCCCCACACATCGGCGAAACCCTCAAGCGGACCCACCATCAATCCAGCGGAAAGACACAGAAACAGCACCTTTGGATTAGCCAATAAGGAACAAAGAACTGAAAGTGAATTTCCGCTACTTTCACCAGCTTCTTCACCTTTTTCCATCGCCGGGATAACCACATGACATAAAGCGGCTAAAATAATTCCGATAATCACCAAACCGATGACAATGGGCTGGTATCCAAAAGTGCTATGCAATTGGCGAACGGGCGCGCCGCCGTAAATAGCTCCCATGAGCCCAATGGACACCGATATGCTCAGCATCCGTGCGAATTTCCGCTCTTCAAAGGCCATTCGTATGACTTTAAACAGGCCCAATGCGGATGCCGATGAGCCAATACCCGTAAGCGCCCGTCCTAAAATGGGCCACGACCAATGGGCGGCAAAAATAAATGGCAATACGCCCACAACGGATAGCAGAACACAGGCGGGAATAATTTTTTTAGCGCCGTAACAATCCAGCATAATACCGATAGGCAGATGCGCGAGGGAATACCCGATGTAATAGACTCCGGAAAATTGACCGAAAAGCACCGCATCCATCGAAAACCGCGTCATCGCATCATCCATGACAATTCCAGGCAGTACGCGCAAAATATACTGGAAAGCGTAAAAAAATGACACGGTCAGCCACATGGCCACCGCACAACAACGGCCACCGCGCGATTCCGCATGATTTAAGCTTTTCATTGCAACGGTATGCTCACGTTTCGAAAAAACCTTGTCAATGTATTTTGAATTATCTACCAATACAGGCCGTTGCCCGGATGGCGGAATTGGCAGACGCGTCGGATTCAAAATCCGATTCCTTCGCGGGAGTGAGGGTTCGACCCCCTCTCTGGGCACCATTTTTGAGGAAAATTTTACGCCATCGTCCAATAAGGGTAATTGTTTGATCTCGCAAACTCAAGGAACAGATCCCTTACCTTAGGAACCTCGCCGATTCCTTTGAGAACTCCGCGCACATAGATTTCTGTGAGCGCAAAAAATGGGTTTAATGAATGCATGTTTTACATGGAAAAATGTTCTGGACGGGACATGTTCGAAAATTTTTAAAGCTGTGAAAGAAACGAGATTTAGCGTGGAAGTTTAAAAGTAATAAATGGATCCGATGGTGATGGACGAGTCCCAAGAATGCCTCTGTAGCGTCGCGGCACAATCGAAGGCAAATTCACAGGATTTACGCCAGGGAATGGAAACTTGGAGCTTCCCGTCGATGCGATCCCGTCGCGGGAAATACGCTGGCATGGTTATGAAGCTTGTTCTCGTCGAAGTTGCCGTTGAGAAGCCACCGCTGCACTGAAAGTCGTGGCACAGGGACAGGTCTCCAATAAATTGCCAGTTTTCCTCGTGCACACTTGCATGAATACCCAGTGCGCCTTGGAAAAATTTTGTGCGGCAGGGGCTAATGTTCATATTCCCATTATCAATGGCGTAATTTTTGTGGTAAATGTTATCGAAACTCCCTTCCAACCGTGGGCTAATGGTCCATTTACCATATGGCAGCGCGTAGGAGAAATTTCCCGCGAGGTTATAGCTGTAGCCGTTAAAGCGCACGTTCGCAAGCCGGCCCATCTCCCACCCATAGCGATTGGAATTTTCATTTACCACGCCAGTCAGTCCGAAACGCATGGGACCATTAACAAACCGCCCACCAGCGCCCAGGCCATGGCTCTTCATGCGACAGCGATAGGATTTGCTGTTGTTCCAAACGCGGAAGTGGGCGTGGGATACGGCATAATCGGCGGAGACGGCTAGGAGATGTCCCTGGGGTAATTTCCGCTTTAAGCCGATGGTCGATCCGGTGGTGTTCGCGGAGACGGCGTTGATGATGGGGCCCGCTCGGCCGCGGCGTAACAAGCTCACATAACTGGTTCGTGTTAAATGCCAATTTTTTCCACCGGCATTGGCAAAATTGCCGTTTCCCGGTCCAAGCGCGTGGCGAAAAAGATCATTCTGCTTACGGGTTATGTTGGCCTGATGCACCGAATAGGGAATCAGTAACCCCCGCTCCCAAAAATTTCGCATCGCGTATTCATCCGGTGCGGCAAATTCAACATTCCGCGTAACATCGTTCGCCATTATTCCAGGAATTGTTGCCATAAGTTTATCGTTCGCAAAACTTATCGTCGGCTTTATTCCATTAATTTTTGTACCACACACCCATTGCGGCTGCACGGAAAGCCCAGCGACAAGGCAAAACTCAAACGAATTTGCATCGCTCAAAAGGTTATCGGAAAGTTCTAAGTTAAAGCACACAGGCACACTGCCGTCCTCGTAAGTATTATACAGTTTGCTACAGACTAAATATGGAACTTTTTCGACGTCGCCACTATTACGATTTCTGGGTCCGTCCAAGCGAAATGTAATAAGATATGTATTCACATCCGCACCCGCGCAATTTAGTTGCCCGGATGGTCCAAGCGTCAAATGTCCACACTCATCCAGGCCATTTGGAACATTCCAATATCCGTTGACGGTTACATGTCCCACATTGGAAATTATCCCAGGAAGATGATTCTGCGCACCCGTTGTTCCACCGTTTAGAAATAATCGCGTGGTTTCATTTCCCCGAATGGCCGTTACTTTTTTATTGGACTCCGGGGTGATTCTTGTGCCACCAGATGTATAATAGTGGAGATTTAACGACTTGTGAAGATCAATAACATTACCATTGCCGATGATTTGCCCATCTTTTGGCCACTGACGGAGGGCTTCACCGAGTTTTAGACTGTTACCAACCACGCGAATGCCCACGGGTTCATTGGCAGTTCCAAATTTGCTTTCATCACATCCGGCAACGCCGATGGAAACAGTTGTGTTAGGTTCGACTATAAACTGCGAATTGCCGCCGAGCAAAACGGCTTCTTGCTTGAGTTGAACATCTTCCAAGGTTATGGGTTCAACCCCAACGTTTTCAGCGGAGAATCCATTGGCAATTTTAACGGTAGCGCCCTCGCGCACGGTGATTTTGTCCTCTTCGGCGTAAACGTGGTTAAACGATGCGGCTCCAGTCCAATCGATGTCGCAACCGAGCAAAAGTAAATCGCCCCAAACGGTTAAATTGCCCTTCTGCACCATTTTTCCTTTTTCGATGCGCAAAGTCCCGCAGGACGTGTTTCCGTGAATGGTCCAAACGCTATCATTGCTGGATCCATTGATGACCAACTTACCCACATCAGAAACGCCGCTCGTTGCCACGCTTTCCGTGCCGATAGATCCACCCTCACCGCCGAGTTCAACGCTTGCATATCGTTCCGCCGTGGCCGCGCTAAACTCGCTGCCATCTGAAAGGTTGCCACGGATCCCCTCGGGCAGAATGGCCGACACACTCAAAGTGGAAATGTCAATGGCCGCTCCGTAGGGATTTGTGTCATCGCCGACGGCGGCAAAGGATGCGTCGATTTTAGGTACGCCGGTGAAAGCATCTTCCGACGAAATTATGCCAAATACATTCTCCGCCATTGTGACGGAAAGCTTGCTCGCCGTGCGGGAAGCATCTACGGATGCATCTGGACAGAAAATAATTCCATCGGCGACATGCAAAGCGCCGCTGCCAATTCCAGCTGCCCCACCGAGGAAAAGCGTTCCACACGTTATGGCGCTTGCCTCACCCAATTCTAATCCAGTGACGGCGATGTCCATGCCGTTGGCGTTAAAAGACGCATTAGCGTCCACCTGCAATGACAAGTTGCTCCCACGCAAAAGTGCGAGTTTTGCCGAATTTATTGAGGAAAGTTTCTCCGCTGAATCGGTTTCAGTGGCAAAAATCTCCAACGCGGTTACATCCGTTGCTCCATTATTGTAGGCATAGGTCGGCACACATGGAGCAATGGCAAATCGTGCCGTTGATTCTGCATTTAATGTATTGCCGTTGGCAAAGTGAAGATTGGCATTTCGCCCACCAATGGCCATCTTGCCCGATTGCAATGTGGCGTTACTATTAAGCGTAATTGGCACCTCCAAAATTGCGCCTTCGGAACCATCAAAAACTATGGCGGCATCTTTCCCGCTAATACTACCAGAAGCGGCGAAACCGCCTATAACAGGCGTATGGACAATGGTGCCAATGCGAGTACCATCGCCGGCATCATTTCCAGTATTAATGTTTCCACTAATTTCCACAGAAATAACAGCCGACTGACTAGACGGAGCATCGACGAATAGACCAACGTAATTTCCAGAGTGTTCCACATTGGCAGTGATACTTCCCGCAATGGTAACAGCCCCTACAACTGGCGAAATGCTGCCGTCATCTGCCCATGGAGTAAGTGCCACACAAACTCCATAAGTATCTTCGACCTTTCCGGCGATATCGCCATTAATTGTGATGTCATTTATTAAAATACATGATCCGCTTCCTGAAAAAACTCCATTCTTCGCTATAGCCGCATCGAGTAGGACATGCCCGCTAATACTTGAGCCACTGTCCAACGTAAACGAACCGATTGTATACGCGCAATTATCCATGGCAACATTTGCGGTGCCAAAATCTTTATCGAAGAGCTTCATTTCAATGGACCCATCCATGTGGATTGGGGTGACCCCGTCGCCAATGGTGAGATTGCCAATGGTCACCATTTGGCGCTTTTCCACATAATCCGTGTTTGGCGTAATTTCCGTGGCGCACATTCTAAACGACCCGGCGCTACCGTGAATGGTGCCGTCGCCTACGATTGTTACATTCGGCGAAAAAAAATCAGCTCCGCCCGCGGGAAATGGCGAACTCCCATCTGCCGTTCCCTGACCGATGGCGACGCCATTTGTATTTGAAACAGCCACGTGGCTATTTGATTCGATGGCGATGATTATGTCAGGCTCCAAGCTTTTACTTGTGTCAATAAGAATTGGTATTTCGCCGACGGACTCGATTGAACCCGTAGATGATATAGTTAAGACGGC
>JAIRLM010000034.1 GCA_031259325.1 Puniceicoccales bacterium | reverse complement strand
ATGCTCAGCGAAAAATCATGTGAGTTCGCCGCTGGTGCGCTTTTCCTGGTATAGTTCTGGTAGCGAAATTAAAAAATTTCCCAAAATGGAGCTTTGGTTTTCGACATAAAATCTAAAATGAGATTTAATTTTTTGATGGGAAAATTAAATGGAATCCCTCTTCATGGGGCATGAAATGCTTCCCCCGCTTCCTTTCCGCCCAGGATGAGTCCTTTTTCCTTTTTGGTCCCCGGGGGACCGGAAAGACGCTTTGGCTACGACAGACATTTCCGAAGGCGTTGCATCTAGATTTGTTGTCGCCGGCGGATGCCTATGCCTACAACGCCCAACCCGATCGATTGCGTGAGGTAGTTTTAGGGCAAAAGTCTAAAATCATCGTCATCGACGAAATTCAGAGGGCCCCAGACCTACTCAACGTTATCCACGGGATGATTGTGGATTTTCCGGATCTGCGATTCGTCATGACCGGATCCAGCACGTGTAAGCTTCATCGCCGGGGGGTTAATCTATTGGGTGGGCGAGCTTGCTTGCGGACCATGCACCCCTTCATGGCCGCTGAACTCGGGACTGCTTTCGATTTTGAACGGGCTCTTCGCCATGGGATGTTGCCGCTGATCCACGGGAGGCCAAAGCCAAAAACGGCTCTTCAGGGCTACGTGGGCACTTATTTGGGTGAGGAAGTAAAAAGGGAGGGCATGGTACGACGGGTGGATACTTTTGCTTGCTTCCTGGAGGCAGCTTCTTTGTCCCATGGGAATACTCCTAACATGGCTTTGATCGCCTCGGAATGTTTCGTATCACAGCCAACGGTCGCCAATTACTTCCAAATTCTTCGGGATTTACTCCTGTCCTTTTCGGTTCCCGTTTTTTCCAAGCGGGCCAAGCGAAATCTACTCGTTCGGGATAAATTTTATTTTTGGGACGTTGGGGTGTACCAGGCCATCCGGCCCAAAGGTTTTTTGGGCATGGATGAGGAGTTGGTCACCGGCATGGCCCTGGAAGGTTTGGTGGCACAACATTTGCGGGCCTGGTGCGACTACTCCGATGGAGCCCATAAGCTGCACCATTGGCGCACAATTTCGGGTCTGGAAGTTGATTTCGTGGTTTATGGGGAATCTTCCTTTGCCGCCTTTGAGGTGAAACTTTCCAAGACTATCCGCGATGACCACCTGCGTGGCCTGCGGGCCTTTGGAGAAGACTATCCGGAGGCCCAACTTTGTTTGATCTACGGAGGGACGGAAGCCCGGCTCCGCGGAAATGTGCTTTGTCTTCCCTGCGAAGCGTTTTTGCGGGAGTTGTGCCCCAATGCGTTGGTCCCGGAGATATATTCATCCGTGAAGAAAATTGAATGAAATGTGTGGTGAAGAAAGATTCAATTCATAGGCGGCTTACGAATTGGAAAATTTTTATTTCTTTTTTAAATATATTGTGAGCGGATTTCCTCCAGCATGCGATGATAAGTCGTGGAGGCTTGGATATGAGTAGTGGAATCATTCCCGCAGAGGCTATAAACGATGCTTTTTCGCCACAAATAGAGAAAGCGCAGGGACCGATGTTGTCCGAGCTACTAGCTGTGCGCTCGAGGGCGTTGGACGCGGCGGAAGCTGGGGCGACAGGGCCGATGATCGTAGAAATTATCGGAGACTCAACCTTGGACGCTGCGACGAGGGATGTATTAATTATCACATTTCGCAAAAAGATAGCAATCTTTACCGTTGGCGGAGCCCTGGTGGGAGGCGGGGTTGGTGCGGCGGCTGGAGTTGGCCTTGCCACAGCAGCTGCGGTTGGATTTGCCACCGCCGGTCCAATTGGGGCGGTGATCGGTGCGGTGATCGGTGCGGGCGCTGGATTGATTGCCGCAGTTGTATAAATCATCGCAGGGGCTGGATTAGGTTTATGTTGTGCTAAAGCTAGAGAAAGCATCGGCGTTTGGTGGCAGCACGGAGGTTTTTCTTGCCTTTTATTGCGGATTGATTACGTAGGTCCTAAACGAACGTTGATATTCGCAAGGCTGCTGTAATCGTCGGTGCACGGGATGTCGCACATGCTCAACGTGATGTTGTTGCATCACTAAAAAGGCGCGGCACATTTAGTGTCACGGCAGTTGCGTCTATTGGTATCGCGAGCTTTGTGGTCACATGTCTTATTTTTGGCAGCCAAGTCGGTTTTGTGGTCTGTTGTATTGTTAGCATCCTTCTGCATTTTACCAGCATCGGGGCCTTTGGCGTGGTTCGAGAGGCTGCCAGAATTGATAAGAGAAAAGCGCAAGGACTTAACGGTCTTTTTCAAGATTTTTTATCAAATGACCATCAGCGTTCAGCCGTTGGTGGCAGGAATGGAATGGTTAGTAGCATAGGAACTATGTGTGCAGAGTGGATGAAGGAGTACGACGCTGAACCGGCACAAGAAGAGAAAGAGAAAATTTTAAATTTGCTCCACAACGTATTGGATTTGTTGTCCCGTGAGAACCGAGAAGAGTCGCTTGCGCAAGCGTTACAGCTGATTGAAGCATCAGAATTTAGCGATGACAGAAAGGCTCTATTCGTAACGTCGGTGACGAATTATGCTAGCGTTACGTTTTAGAGTGTTGCATTCGACGGTGGAATCTTGTTTTATGGGCGAATAACCTCACGGCGAAATAGCTTTTAGTCCTGAATGCCTTCGTGTGAGCTGTTTCAAAGTTTCCGCCAATAATTTACCCGACTGATAATCGATCCCAATAAAAGCCCGTTTTCTGCGAAAATTTTGCGCCCGACCATGTGTTTCGGAAAGTCCCCGGCCCGATTTTCTCGGGTACGGGTGAGAAGCCTGAAAAATGGTCTTGGAAATTTCCTCATAACCGAAGCGGAAGCGTTCTTTCTTGACGCGACTCGAAATTGGGCCAAATTGGACCCATGACAATATTTAAAATGACCATTCGTGACGGAGTGGCGGAAATGATCCGTGAGGAAGCCATACGGGCTGGTCTTTCAATTTCGAATTATTTGAGCCGCTTGGTAGAGCGCGCGCTCGAAGTGGATGATCCACGTCGGCCCATTTCCGATCTGGAGGAGGCGAGGAGGGAGGCAAGGGATCCCAAATGCCATACCGTCTATGATAATGCGAAAGACCTAATAAAAAGCGTACGTGAGGACGTGGATGAAATTCTTAAAGACAAAGAGGTATAGTGCCGATGCACGGCGATTGGCTCTCCTCGGTAGAGGTGCGATCGAAAAGCTGGAAAAGTTAATTGAGGAAATTGACGAAGACCCGAGAAAAGGAACGGGAAACCCTGAGCAGCTCCAGAGTTACAAACCGTCCGTTGTTTTGTCCAGACGCATCTTGGGTAAGCACCGTTTGGTGTATGAACTGGCTGACGACTGCGTTATGTTGCTGTCATGCTTTGGGCATTACAATGACCATTGACGAACTTTCCAAGCCGACAGCATTTGGCGAAAAATTTTTCCCGAACCAGGTATGCCAAGGCAAGCGGGTAAAATTCCGGGGGTACGGGGTGTGGTCTTGGGTGTGTTTTTCGAGAAAGGGGTAGGTGGGCTAAAATGGGCCGAAACCCAGCAAAAACTGGTAGAATTTTTGTACACTCGAAAAATGGCCCCGGAAGCCGCATGAAATCGTTGCGCTAGGATGGGGGTTTCGCACGCGTGCAAAAGTACACTTCCGACCATTTTAGAAGGCATAAACGGATTCTACTGGTTCTGAAGCCAACGGAAACCTTAAGACCATTCTATCTCTGCTCTGTCAGGATTCATGAAATTGTTTATTTTGAACGACATTGGAATTGCATATCCACTGTGTTCGGCCGTCCTTTTTGCGATAATTGCCCCGTTGGGTCTTCCTGTTGATGGATCCGCGTCAAACATCGCCGAAAGTAGATGTGTCGGCCTCGCATCGTTTGGCATTGTGTAGAGTACCGCGAGCAAGCTTATATTCGGACTCCCGGGCCAACTCAAAATTTCCGGCACAAGAACGTTTCGTGCGAACGAAGATTCGTAACATTCAAGCACGTATGTCTGTACCTCCGGCGGAAATTGCGTTTTTACGTCGCATATTTGCTGGCGAACTTCGGCATAATCGAAAACCCCGCCTGCGACATCACTTTTGTTTTTTATCCATGAACAAAGACGCTCCTTCGCGTGAGCGTCATATTGTTTTCTGACATCCGCACAAACCTCGAAGTTATACTGCGGAATGACGCACATTTCCTGAGGGTTCATACCAATATCCACATCTTTTCTGCCCAATTCGTCAATGTTATCCTGCAAAAATCAATTGTTGTAGGCAACCAGCCATCCTCGCCCTGCATCACGTACATCCCAGGTACCCGCTATATTCTTGACCAATGCCACCAGTTGTTATTCTCTAGATGGGCTATCATTTACGCAAATGATACCCAGGTACACGGGTTTTCCTTCTCCGACTCTAAGATAATTACGGTCGCCAATCACATGCACATTTGTTGGCGTTATGCCAGGCCCTGGCGCCACAACTCCCAAACCAGCGAGCGTGATTGGTGTTATTTCTCTTATTTTGTCTAGATATAAATTCTCAACATGGCCATTGAGATGATTCAGGTGCACTGCGCCTGCGGCCCCTGTCACAGGCGATGTATCTGCCGCGCCAGCTACCGCTAATTGAGCAGGCTGGGAGAAAATGGTTGCCACATTTCCTGATCTCGCAACCCCGGCGAACGTGGTTAAATCTCCTTCGCTAAATTTTGCTGGAGGTCCTGCTGTCGTAGCATTTAGGGCATGCCCATGGTCCATGCCGTCATTTCCTGCCGTTCCGTAATAAAGTTCGCGCGATTTGATAAATGCTGTGCTTGCGGTGTTAGTTTGATAAACTTGATGCATAAACATCGAATAAAATGCATCATTTACATCATGGACTGGATAGTTGAACCCGGTATATCCAGTAATCCCTGCAACAGTATGAGTAGGATTAATGGCCGTGATTCCAACGCCATCCCAGACACCTCCGCCGCCCGTATGTACCTTGGATGTGTTTAAGAGGTATTGAACATTATCCCGAGCCAAAGGGTCAGCTGGTCTAACTTCAACGGTATTGCCGGTAACTTGGAGCAAAGTAAGTCTTTGTCCTCCGTTTGCGGGAAACACCGCGGCTCCTGTTAGGGTGCCGGGTGCGCCAGTCAGAATGTCTCCATAAAGCTCAGCTAACCTTTCTGGATTCTCAATGCTCTCTTTGATAATAATAGCATCCATGTTGCACGTCGGCAGCCCGATTTGCCGGTGCGGGGTAAGTAGGGAGTGAATAATAGCCTGTTGTATTGCTTGCGATGTATTACTTGCCGGATTGGTTATGCCCATTGCGTTGATGATGCTTGTCCCGTTTACGGATGGTGCAGTTGCAATTCCGTTAATGACACCGGTAAGAGCGGACCCGCCATTCTGTAGCTTGTCCAAAACGGCGATCATCTGTTTTTGTAGCAGTTCTATTCCAGGGACGCCTTGGTATGGTGGTGCGTTGAGATTTATGTTACACCAAAAGGCATAAGCATTATTGGCCCTCGTTATATCAAACCCTGCAGCCCCGGTCGCTGGGTCGTGCATAACGTAATCAGCAGTAACGGCGGCCATCGCCCGCCAGCAATCAAGTGTAATGGCGTTTAATTTTGCATGAGCGGCAGTTGGTCCTGCTACGGTGCTCGCGTGGGCATCGCTGGCAGCGGTTGCTATTTCTCCTACCGCCCCAGCGTTATACGGTGGGTCAAATGGGGTAATCGCCGTCCTCCAAACCGAACGCCACAGCCGAGTAATTAGTCCAGATTTTACGCTATGGATCTTGCCTCCAAACGACATTGGCGATGTTCCCGATGTTGAAAGCCTGACATCCACAAAGGAAGTCTACCTGGCCAAAAAAACATTTGCAACATAGCGGTGAAAACCTGGCAAAATTTGGCACTTTCTCTGGTACAAAAAGTGAATATTGGCCAAACTTGCGTTCTAGTTGCGGGATGAGATTGCAGAACCTTTTCGAACTATGTGGCCATTCATAAACAAAAAGGCAGCCATGCAGTTGGGATTATTTGATGAGCCACAAGAAGGTGCTCCCACGTACGACGACGTTAAAAAATCAGAGTACGCCAAAACAATCCGAAATATTTGGAAAGACATCGTCGGAGGAGAGCTGGCTAAAAACTCGAAAGTGCGGGGGTTCATCGAAAACCGCAACTGCCTCAAT
The DNA here is from genome assembly GCA_031259325.1 of Puniceicoccales bacterium. Lineage (GTDB taxonomy): Bacteria > Verrucomicrobiota > Verrucomicrobiia > Opitutales > JAIRLM01 > JAIRLM01. The sequence goes on along the minus strand of JAIRLM010000034.1, from coordinate 742 downwards.
CTTTACGTGGACACCAGGGCACGTGTAATGGCCGAAAAACTGCGCGGCATGAGGGAACACATAAGAAGGTACATCTGCCACGTCTTATGCCTGGAACGGGTAATTGTGACCATTGAAGTCCACGAAGAAGATGTTCTCTTGGATACCAAGTGGCTGTGACCCAAAAATAGCCGCGGAAAATTTTTTTTGAAAAAAAAGTTTGATGCAACCCCAACATCCAGTTACCCAGATTACCAAGATTGCATCATTGCGGTTCATAACCTAGCAAAGTTTCGAACCCAACCGCAATCCCGCCTTTATCAGTTATGGTCTAACGATGGTCAAGGCAAAAAGTTTGTGGCTTTGCTAGCGCGGAACGTAACCGCGGCCGGGTTTCCGGGGTCCGGAGGGTTTTTTAGGGGGTTCCCGTGGGTTCAAGTCCCACACAATACCATACCCATCGAAGTGGACGAAAAACCGTTCAGGATCGAGTGGGAGTGGGTTGTTTGTGCCCATTAGCGAAAAGGTGAAAAATTTTCGCTAGGGGGTTTTGACTGCCCCCTCCCACATCTCGTACCGAAAAACTGTATAAGATCGAATGTTAAACTACATCCGTTTAATATATATATATATATATCACATGCGGTTTAAGACTATGCGTTTGGCCGATTAATAATTTAGTGGTTATAACACAAAAATTAACCACGAAAATATCTGGCACTAATTTAGGGCTTCGCCATGTTGTGTCTAACAAATATAAGGC
>JAIRLM010000019.1 GCA_031259325.1 Puniceicoccales bacterium | reverse complement strand
GCTTCCCTCATGAGGTACAAAAGGGTTCCGCGTCGTTTTTCCTTGTTTCCAAGGAACACGTCTGGCAAAATGACCCACGATGGGTGCTTTGGTGGGCCGCGTCCTTATCGCGCTGTTGGTGGGGGTTAGTGGACTCGCCTCCGCCGTTTTTGCCGCGACGGAGCAGGATGCGTGGATTGAGGCCCATTTTGAACCCGCGGAAATTTTTGTCCGTCAAAGTTCTCAGCTGGTCGTTGATATCCACGGACCATTGCAGCAAACGACGGAGCCACAAATTTCCCTAAACGATGCCAATGTACAGCGCATGCAGGCGGTTTATGAGGCGCAACCGAACGGGCGCTTTCACAACCGATTCATATACCGCGTCACCCCGTGGGGTGCTGGAAAATTTACACTTAATTCTTCTTTCGCCATGATTGGCGGGGAACTTGTCGCAATTCCGGCAACAACCCTGGTCGTCCGCGAGGACATTGCCTCCGCCGAAGAAACCATCGCAAAACACCCGCACATTGCCCGGCTTAGCGTGGAAATTTCAGAAAAGACGTTATTTTTAGGGCAGACGGTTCCGGCGGAAATTACCCTTTCGTTACAAAATGGTATGCGCTTTCGCATGAATGAGCCGAATCCGGAAAAGATACTGGGGCCGTTCCGCGTGGGAAGTGGCGTGGATGCGCCCATCGGTAATTATGCGGAGGTTGCCGATAATAATTCCCGGGAAAAGCGCTGGCAGACGCTCATTACCCCGACGCGCCTGGGCCGGCGGGAACTTGTCTTCGCGTGTGGCATTTCCGTTGTTCTGCCGGAAGATGTCACCCCACAAAATTATTCCCGATTTTTCGAGCAGGGGGCCGAATGGGTGCCGGTGTCTGTGACATCGCCCCAATGCCCCGTTACAATCATTCCGCTGCCCGATGAAAAACGTCCCAAAAACTTTTCTGGTGCCATTGGTCAGTTTAAGCTCCTGCCAGCGCGCATCCAGTCGTCCGCGGCGCGGAAGGTTGGGAAGCCCGTGGAAGTGGCTTTCGTTGTTACCGGTGAGGGAAATCTGCAAAATGTGGGCATTCCGGAACTTCCCCTGGACTCCCAATGGCGACTTTACCGTTCGCGGAAGATCGTGGAACCCACGGATCGCCTTGGATTTTCCGGAAAAATCACATTCATCTACACGCTAATTCCCCAACGGCCAGATGCGCTTCAATTTCCATCCTTCTCGTTTTCATATTTTGACCCTCACGCGCGCGAGTACGTCACGCTGGCCTACGAAATTGAAAATCCGCTGACTTTTACCGCCCGCAAGCCGAAGGACAAAAATCTCGGTAGGGGCAAGCGCACGCTAGGGGATGTGGTCGGAGAAAAACTTCCCCTGCGCACACCTGGTGAATCCACGGCCGGAAGTTTTTCATCCATTTTAAGCAGTTATACTTTTTGGGTCCTCCAGGGGTTAATGCTGTGGTTCTACGTTTGGGGAATCCTGCGGCTTTGGAAGTACCATCAAAAGGAACGCTACGGCTTTTTTCACCTGCACAAAATACGTTCGCCGGAGATAAAAACGCTACTTTTCAAAGCGCGCCGGGCCCTCGCGAACAACGACCAGAAACTTTTCTATGACAGCCTGCGGCAGGCCGTTCTATCCGCATTGACCTATATAATACGCCACAACCGGGTTTTGCTGTCGGTCCACGGCGTTTTAGAAATTTTTCGGTCATCGAAGGATCGACAATGGGTGGAATACTTCGAGAAAATTCGCCAGTTCCTCCTTGCTGCGGAGAATATTCACAACCCGCGCGTTCCGCGACTAAGCCAGCGCCAATGCGAAAAAAATTGGGAGGATGCGGTCCGTCTCATTGAAGCCCTGCAGGAGGTTGTCCTATGAAAATGATGGCTGGAATCTTTTCCCTAATTCTCTTGGGCACTTCCTCACTAATTGCGGGCAAGGACGAAACGCTATCCCGTGCTGCCAACGCCGCCTGCGACCGCGGAAATTACCGGGAGGCGGTCCAGCTCTATTCGCAAATTCCAACCCGGGATAAGTCCGCGGAAATTTTTGCCAACATTGCCCTGGCCGAGGCGCACTTGGGCCACCTGGGATTTTGCATTCTCAATTTGCGACACGCCCTTGTCCTGGCACCCAATGATCCCGTTCTATGGGAAGCACTCGACGCCGTGCACGATTTCGCCGGCCTGCCCCACCTTTGCCGTTGCTGGAAGCACCGATTTGCCAGCACGTTTTCACTAAATGGGTGGATTATTTTGTTTGTTGGCGCCTTTTGGCTTGGGCTTTTCGCGTTGAGCAGTTATCCGCTGGTGACTCACCTCCGACAATACTTGCTTTTCGTTGGAATTTTAAGCCTTCTTTTAATCGGAGCCGCCATAGTCGGCATGGGCACCCTCGACTCCACCCTCGATGACGCCATTATCGTGCGTCCATCTCCCATCTATAACATTCCCAGCGAAAACGCCCCGCCCGTTTCCTTCCTTGGCGAAGGTGAATCCGTGCGGATCAAAGGGCAAATCAATAATTTATTGTTTATTGAGTCATTATTGAAGGGGACGTTTTATACGCCGTGTGTGAATTGCAAATCGGTTATCCCACTACCCTAATGAGTGGTATTGGTGTAATGTTTTCGAATTTTTTGTCGGGAAGCAAAAATTTTTCTTGAATACATGATTTGTTCTCACCTAGAAAGCCTGCGTGAGTTTCGGCTGCCGGCGGATGCGTGAATTTTTTTGACGGAGGCCAACGAATTAGGAGGAAAAATTGATGAAATCGATTAGGAAAATGATAGCGCTTGGGGCGCTAATGTTTGCAACGTTGCCCGTGTCTGGGCTCGATCTGAGTATGGAGACGCGCTTTGATTCGGAGAGTGTTTCGTGCGGATCGGTCGCAGGTAAGGAGAAGGTGTCGCTTAATTTTGAGGTGGGCGATGATTTGTGTGGCGGGAAGCTTTATGGGGGTCTCGATACGCGGTACAAGGCCAGGGGCGGCGGTTCTGGCAAGACGGCCCCTTACATTGGTTTCTCACATGTGGTTTCCGAATGGTTGAGTCTTGATGGTCGTTACCAGTCGCATTTCTATAGCAACGTCGATCCGCAACGGAAGCACCACACCAATGAGTTAGCGTTGGATGTGCGTTTTGGGCCGAGGATGCCATTGGGGGTTTCTATAACATATAATTTTGACGAGCGGGAGTTCGGTGCCGAGGCGGCGCTTTCTGGTCGTTATAATTTGAGCTGCGTTGGAATGAGTGATTTTACCTTGGTCGGCAAGGCGTCTTTTGGTTGCGATCGTTGCGAGCGTCCTGGTGGTATTAAGGACTTCTTTTCCAGTGACTATGCCAATGATAAGAAGGCCTATATGTATTATGCGTTGAAGGGTGACTGCGTTTACGCCTTCAATGACAATGTGGACATGTGGGTTGGTATGCACTTGGCCGGTAACGGCGCATCGAAGGGCAACTGGAATAATTCAGTCGGCCAACATCAGAATGCCCTGTGGTGGTCCTGTGGAATGAAAGCTTCCTTCTAGGTTTGCTTCGCGGGTAGTTTCTAGTCTATGATGGGCGGCCTCCGGGGTGGGGTTTTGCCCGTTTTTTTGTAGATTTTTGGGCTATTTTGCGATTCTCCTTGGGAATATGAGATTTTAGTGGTAGAATCATTGCGATGATTATGATTTTATGTTAAGCAAGTTTTTAACCTCAAAATATTCGGCTTTTATATTCGATTGTGACGGAACCATCGCGGATACGATGGGGATATATTATCGTGCGTGGAACCGCGCCATTGCCACGTGCGGTGGCAGGAAACCAATAGGTTGGGAGGATTTCCGGGCCAGCGGCGGTCGTTGTTTGCGGGAAACCGTCGGCGAATACAATCAGACCACCGGAAGTGATTTGGATCCTGACCATCTCATGGCTTACATGGAAGAAAATGTTAAGGAGTTGCTCCCGCAATTTAAGCCGGTTGGACCAGTTGTTGAGCTCATCCGCCGAGAGAAGACCAGGCCCATGGCGGTTGCATCTTCTGGAAAGCGCGAAAATGTTAAATTTGTGCTGGATAAAATTGGTATTAGGGACTGTTTCAAAGCCGTGGTTACACGGGAGGACGTTAAGCATGCTAAGCCGGCGCCGGATTTATTTTTAAAGGCTTCCGAGCTCCTCGGGGTTGAACCGGATCGGTGCATTGTTTTTGAGGATAGCCCATTGGGCGAGGAAGCGGCGACTGCCATAGGCATGGCATGTCACCGCATTCCCTATGATTGGTGGGATTCAAAGCTCCGCGAAGAATGAATTCCATTTTCGTTCTCGTACTGGCGGCCGGACTTGGCCGTCGCTTTGGGAGTCTGAAGCAGTTGGCGGCCTTCGGCCCCGGAAAGCACACCATACTGGAATACTCGCTTTTTGATGCCCATCGGCTCGGGTTTCGCCGTGCTGTGTGCGTCATACAGGAAATTCATAAAAAATTTTTCAATGAGTTATTAGCTCCGCTCATGGAACTTATGGAGATCGAGTTTGCCTATCAACGGTTGGACGATGTTCCCGCTGGAATTTCAAATTTTCATCGAACAAAGCCCTGGGGGACCGCCCACGCTGTTTATTCAGCCCGAAGCCATTTGCGCGCACCATTTATAACCATTAACGCCGATGATTTTTATGGCCAACGGGCGTGGGAGCAGATGGCAAATTTCATCCAAAAAACTCCTTCTAAAAACGCACTACTTGCCTTCCGCTTGGATCGTACCTTGTCCTCGAGCGGTCCCGTTGCCCGCGGAATTTGCTCAGTGGACGAAAATCATCTGATGCGAATCGAAGAATTCTCTAACATCACGCGGTCGAATGGTTCCATCCGGGCCCAAAATCCAGAAAGACAGTTCGTTGGTAACGAACCAACGTCGCTTAATTTTTGGTACCTTCAGCCGAAAATTTTACAAAAAATGGATTTTAAGCATTTTTTCACCAATAATCAAGATTTGACGGAGGCGGAGTGGATGCTTCCCATCGTTATTCAAAATCTTTTGGATGAAAGAAAAATTGATGTTACCGTCGTAAATACACAGTCCCATTGGACTGGAATTACCTACCCAAGTGACACTAAAAGGGTTATCCATCACATCGAAGATGCTATCCGGTCCGGCGCCTATCCGGAAGTTCTCTGGCGGAAACGAACCGTTTCGCACTTGTAGTCACCTGGTTGGGGATTTGCAATTGGCATGCAGAAAGATTTCCAGGCCGTTGGAGACACATGTTAAATCCGGTGTAACCGAAACTTTAAATGGCCGGTTGCTTTGATATAAGTTTAGAAGATGGTCTGCCAGGGCGCGCTCCAAGGTGTAGCCGTTTTCTAAAAAAAATAGATGAAATACCCGTCGCAAAATTGCCAACGGCTGATCCCGCAAAAGCTCCAAGGCGAGACGGTTTTCGTGGAAAGCCGCTTGAAAGCAACGTTGGCTTAGCTGTCCAAGTGCCTCCGCGTCTTCGGTAAGCAAGTTGCGTGTACGCAACAGACAAGATTCCAATGGCCGCTGCGGTTCCAAGGTTTTCCACAGGGGAATGAGTCGGTGGCGCACGCGGTTGCGCAAGTGAAGCTCCGAGGCGTTGCTCGCATCCTCGCGCCAGGGAATATTTCGCTCCAAAAGGTAATCACGCAGGGTGTCCTTAGAAAATGAAAGCAAAGGGCGTACGTAGATACGGCCATCGGTGCGGTGTTCCACGGGCCGCAGTGCAACCAACCCGTCGACGGAAACCCCACGCGCCAAACGCATGAGAAAAGTTTCAACCACATCGTCCCGGTTGTGTGCGGTGAGTAGATATGGCGTGGACAATCGGGCCATTTCCCGATGAAAAAACTGAAATCGGCAGCGTCGCAAAAAATCTTCATTTAAATGCGGTGCAACAATTCCACCCCGGCGCCCAATGACGACGGGAATCTGTGCATCGTTGGAAAGATTTTGAACAAAATCCGCATCACCATCTGAGGCATCCCCACGCGTGCCATGGTTGAAATGCAAAACGATCAGCCGATGGCGCAGGGATGTTCCCTCGAGCATTAGCGATAAAAGCGCCATGGAATCACTCCCGCCGGAACACGCCACGCACAGCTTTGCCGGAGCCGTGCTCTCCAAAAAACAGAGCAGTTCGCTGGTCAATTGAATAACACCATCTTTCATATGATCTTCCTTTTAATATTCGCAAACAAGAAAGAATTTTCTTGTGAACTTATTTTCAAGAATGTAAAATCGTTTCCATGAGCGTTGGAAGTGCCACTAGCGGTGGCAATTCAGTTTGGGATAGCGTCAGAGAAAAAGCAACCGAAGCCAAAAATTGGGCTGCTGATACGCGAGTCGGGAAAGCAGCCGGGAAAGTGGCCAGTAAAATCGGCGATAAATTTAATGCTGCGGTTAATGATGTTAAAACGACCGATTCCAAATTAATGAAAATCATTAAAGCAGTTGCATATTCACTGGTAGCCGTCGCGTTGGTCGGTTTTCTCGTCGCCATAGCGGCGCCAATTGCGTATTTTTGTACGCCAGCCTTGATTGGTGTATTCGTTGGTGCGCTTGCAATCGCTTCCACGCTGGCAATTGGTATGGGTATAAAGGCGGCTGTCTTGGCAGTTGCGGCCCACAGGCAAGGCAAAGCGGAGGATACTCTTGCTGCAGAGGCAAATTCGGCGGATTCGGCAAACTCGACAGATCCAGCAAACCCCACGACCGCTGATGCTGGAGTTGCGCAAACGGGTGATGCAAACGCGGCTCAAGCACCCGCTGGGCCAACTGCCACACCATTGGGCGTCGTAGCTTCCGCAACTACAACAGAGATAGATGCTGCGGAGGAAGCTGGAAAGACGATTACGAGTCAGGCGTCTGGCAAGATTGCGACATTTTTCAAAAAGCATTGGAAGGCTTTGCTTACCGTAGCGCTGGTCGTTCTAGTCGTTGCCATGTGCCTTGCATCCGGTGGCATCGGCGCTTCGTTTCTCTTAATTGCTGTAACGCTTGCCGGGGCCTACGGAGTTCTAAAAGGCGTTGAACACGCTGGAGGAAAGGCAGCAGCCTGGCTTGAAGACAAAAAAGCAGTATCGGAAGAAGTGGAAAAGAAACTTAATGAATTCAAGGAAACCGATGCGTATAAAAATGCTAGTCCGGAAGAAAAAAAAGTTTTAGAGAAGCAAAAAAAGATAGAATTTGAAGAAATTGCAAGAAATGAAGTCGCAGAAAAACGTGCGCACGCAAATCAAATTGAGGAAATAAAATCAAGGCATGGTGTCGACGACGCGGAAGCGGAAACGATATTTGAGGCGCAAAAGGCACACGACACGTTTCTCCAAAAGCAAATTGATGATATAAATGATGAAGCAGGATTGGATATAAATCTGGCAGATGTTGAAAAACAATTAAAAAAGGATGGGCGTGGAGGTGACTATCATGTGCGCCTTAAAAAGGCATTGGATGCCAATAACGGAAACCTTGCGGCGGCTAAAAAACAGCTTAGAGATGAAGATACCGCAGCGCTCAACGGGATCAAAGGTAAGCATGAAGAGAAACGAAATGCTGAAATGCCTAAAATTAAGGCACAGTATGGTCTTGACGGAATTGAGCCACCGGAGCGCGGCAACTTCATTGCAAAACAGCTCATAACTGAAAAACGCCGGCAGCAAAAATGGACGATCCAACAAAACGCTAAAATTGCCCGGGCCCGAGGTGGTGTGGGCGTTTGGAGGACGGGCGTCATTGGACGCAATTTTGCCGGTGAAACAATCCGCGAAGGCAAGAATGATCCAAATTGGGACCATCTCACGGAATATCAAAATGCATTAATTGCAAAATTGGGTACGGGTAATGATACCGAACTTGACGGCGCGACAACCAAGAACATAAGGGATGGACTTCGGCAGGAATATGAAAAATTGATTAAAGCCGACAATGAGGCACGCGTGAGAGGGGATGTGCATAAAGAATGGTGCAATGAAATGGTCGACGGAATCAACCTGGAGTACGGCGTCAACATAGGACATTCGGCCGCGCGTAAAGAAATAGAAATTAAAAAGGGCCCATACCAAGCGCGGTGGAAGGAGGCGTTAGCAGGTGCAACTGGTGACAATGAAGCACAAAAAATCGTTAATGCTCAAAAAACCATTGCCGATGAAGATAGAGCGACCCTCGTTGAGCTTGCCGAAACGACTCAAAGTAAAACGATAACACAGGAAAAAATTGAACAAATCAAACAAAGTTACGAGCTCGCAAATGTTAAGATTGGCAACCAATCACCCAACAATGGCCAACAGGAGGAATTTGCAAAAGAAATTCTGAAAGAAATAAACATTCAGAAGATGTGGGTAAAGCAGCGGGCCAAAAATACCGACAAAAAAGAAGCGGAAATTGAAAAGGCGATTGCCCCTGACCCTCCCAAAACCCATGCACAAGTATTCAAGGAAAAGGTGGCAGAACGCATGGGCGCGAATCCGCCGCCAGCATTCGATGATGCGGCTAAACAAGTAAGAAAAGCGCTTCAGGACGCAAATGCGCAAAAGGTGAAAGATAAATTTAGTCCACCGTCGCAGCCAGGCCCACCGCCAGGTCCATAGCCAGGTCCTAAGTAACACGGACATATGACTTTTCGACCGCATTGACGATGTGCAGGACTAATTTTTTAGCTCTTTCGTCGGTATCTGCCTCCACGAAAATGCGCAATATGTTCTCCGTTCCCGAGTAGCGCACGAGTATGCGGCCGGTGCCAAGCTGGGCAAGTTCATTTTCCGCAGCCGCAATGGCACTTTGGAGGTCTGAGAGTTTTTCAATGGGGATTTTAGTTGAAACCGGCAAATTTAATGTCTCACAGGGATTTAGCGGAAAATAATCTCGCAGGGAGGAAATACGAAAGTCCCAACCATCGGCAATGGCTTGAATAAACGCAACGGCGGTGAAAAGCCCGTCCGCCGACGGTGAAAAATCCAAACAAATGATATGCCCGGAAGGTTCTCCGCCTAAGTTACTTTCCATGTGTACCATAGCTTCGGACACATTGCGATCGCCAACGTCGCAGCGGTGAACGTCAATTCCGTGTTTTTTTAAAACTTCATCAACGGCGGTATTGCAGGCAATGGTTGTCACAAGGCGGTTGGATTTTAGTCGTTTTTGCCGGTGAAAATTCATGGCTAAGAGTGCGAGAATGTGTTCGCTAGCAAAGATTTTACCGTCTCGGTCGCAGAGAACTGCCCGGTCACCATCGCCGTCCAAGGCAACCCCGAGGTGAGCGCCCATTTCAACGACCGCCCGCTGGAGTGTTTGTGGGTGTTCCGTGCCAAAATTTTCGTTAACATTTGTCCCCGTCGGGGTGTGGCCGAGGGCAAAAACATTGGCACCGAGTTGGCTTAAAAATGTACTGCCATAGGTAGCCGTTGCGCCATTGGCCGCATCGAAAACGATAGAAAGATCCTTCAAGCAGTTTGGGGCAAACGTTTCTTCCCAGTGCCGCCGGTATATGTTCAAGAATTCGGCAGGATTGCCGTGAATGCTTGCCGATGCGCGGGCCGGGTGTGGCATATTGTCCACCTCGCGGAAAAGTAGGTCCTCCAGGTGTCCTTCCTCGGCCACGGGTAATTTTTGTCCCTCGCCATTGAAAATTTTAACGCCGTTATCGGTGTATGGATTATGTGAGGCGGTGATGGAAATGCCGCAAATGGCGCCGCATTGCTTGGTGAGAAAGGCGATGGCGGGCGTTGCCAAAACCCCAAGGTCGTAGACTTCAAAGCATTCGCCGATTCCGCCAAATAGGGCGTTTTTCAGCAAATTTGCCGACGTCCGGGTATCCGTGCCGATGAAAATTTTCCCATTTGCAGTTGTTTTTCTCAAATATACGGTAAGCGCCCGGCCAATTTTTTCAAAAAACTCTCCAGTGATGGGAAATGTTCCGAATTTTCCACGGATTCCGTCGGTGCCAAAAAGCCTCTGAGCCACGTGTGCCATGTGGTGGATGTTACAACGGCGGCCGGCCATCTTTGCAAGGGAGCTTTGGGGTGGCATAATTTTTGTTTACATTCGCGCTTTATGGAAAGGATAATAGGGGAAAAGATGATGGATGAAAAAACGGATGCACAGGAGTTGCCCGGGAATTTGCTCGTGGCACAGTCCGGTGGACCAACGGTGGTTATCAATTCTTCTTTAGCCGGGGTTGTGCAGGAAGCGCTTAATTATGAATGCATCGGGGAGGTTTACGGGGCTTTAAACGGTCTCCACGGAATTCTCAGCGGTCAGCTCGTTGACCTGGCGGATGAGTCGCAACATGTGATCCGGGGATTGCGCCATACGCCCGGTGCGACTTTGGGGAGTTTTCGCCGGCGCATGGAAGCCGGTGATTTGGAAAAAATGTTCGTCGCCTTCGAGCAAATGGACATCCGCTATTTATTTTACATCGGCGGCAACGGGTCCCAGGCGGCCATTCGCGCCATTCACGGCCATGCCCAAAAGATTGGCTACGAAATCCGCGCCATCGGGGTTCCCAAAACAATTGACAACGATCTAGTGGTGACGGACCACTCTCCCGGATACGGCAGTGTTGTGAAATATGTGGCCACGACCGTGAGGGAAATCGCCATCGACGACCAATCCATGGGGGACTATAACCTGGTCTCCATCATAGAGGTCATGGGCCGGGATGCTGGATGGATTGCCGCCGGGTCCATGCTAGCGCGCACGAGCGGAACGCCGTTCGATGCCCCCCATCTCATTTACATTCCCGAGCGGCCGTTTATCGACCAGGAATTCCTAGAGTCGGTGAAGAAAGTGCTCATGCAAAGTCGCTACTGCCTGGTGGTAGTCTCGGAGGGTATTCGCAATTCGGACGGAAACTATGTGCAGGTGAGTGGGATTAAGGACCCCCTTGGCCGCACGGAATTGGGCGGAGCTGCGGAATACTTGCAGGGTCTTGTGGAGAAAAACCTGAAAATCAAGACGCGGACGACAAAACTTGGCATTGCCCAGCGCGCAGCGGCCCATTGCGCATCGGCCCGTGACAACGAGGAAGCCTACGAATGTGGCGTGCGCGCGGTGCGCGCGGCCATCGGGGGCGAATCGGGGAAAATGGTTACCATCGTCCGGGAGAGCGACACGCCCTATCAAGTCAGCTACGGGCTTTCCGAGTTAGATGAGATTGCTGGAAAGGTGAAGGAATTTCCCCGGGCGTGGATCGATGAATCCGGATCCATGATATCCAACAATTTCCTCCGCTACGTATCGCCTCTAATCCAGGGTGAAGTGGAAGTTCCACATAAGGGGGGGCTTCCGGAGTATGTCCATCTGCTTGGCGCAGAGAAATTTTCCAAAAAAATTTCCGCTGGCCCGGGAGGATACCGGTAGCTGTTTTTAGGAATCAAATTTAGCTCGCCTTAGAGAAATTTTCAAATCTCTCTGAAAGACAAATGGGTATCCCGTCCGCCGCCGTGGAGCTTTTTGATGCCGTCGGAAAGCCGCTGTCCTACGCCATTCCCTTCCAAAGCTGGGCCGAAATTACCGAGGGTGCACTCGTCCGCGTTCCACTAAATAACCGATTTACGACTGGAGTCGTGGCTAAAGTTGGAGATCCAGCCTACGATGGAAATTTAAGACCCATTAAAAATGTGATTTACCACCTGCCTCCGGATCTCATGCCTTTTGCCCGCTGGCTCTGTCGCTATTACGGCACAAGCCTATCGTCCGCCCTGGGGGTTATCGTCCCCAAAGAAATGCGAAGATGCCGACAAAATCCTCCCATTTTTACTGAAAAAACGGTAATCAAAAATTACCCACGCGCCGATGCCCTGGTGGATATTTTGATTTCAAACCTGATTTCCGAGAAATTTCATACGGTTTTGCTTAGGGAATGGAATTTTTACTGGCGGGCGGAGATCTATGCCATGCTGGTCGCCAAAACCCTAAATCTGGGCGAGAGCGTTCTTATCCTGGCGCCGGAAATCTCAAAGGCGGAACGGCTTGCAAAATTCCTGGGGCAGCACCTGGGCATTCCATGTCTCCAGTGGCATAGCCGTCTTACCCTAAAAGATCGGGCGGCAATTTGGAATACACTAATTGAAAATAATGGCCCATTGGTCGTCGTTGGCACGCCAGGTAGTATATTTTTGCCAATCGTTGCCCCGCGACTGATAATCGTAGATGACGAGGAGGATGACTCCTACAAGTGCAAAAGAATTCCCCGCTTCCATCGTCGTGATTGCGCCGTATACCGCGCTTGGCTAAATCAAGCACTTTGTGTGCTCGGTAGCGGTGCGCCGTCCATGGAATCCATACAGGCCTGCAACCGGAAGAAATTTCGTTACCTACCGTCCAACAGTCCGGCGCCCGGTGCGGTTGGCAATATCCGCGTAATAGATATAAAAAAAAGCGGACAAAATAAATCTTTGATAACTCCCTGTCTTGAGGTAGAGCTCGGGAAATGTATTCAAAATGGCAAACAGGGAATTCTCATTTTAAACCGCCTCGGCTATGAAAGGTGCATTTTTTGCCATCGTTGTAACTTCGAACTTCCGTGTCCCAGGTGCGGCGCATCGATGGCACTGCAACGCGCGGAGAGGCAGTGTTTTTGCCCGGTTTGCAACCATACGCGGCGGCCCACGCGCCAATGCCCCAAGTGTCATACTCGTTCCCTGCGCGCCAGGGGCGCGGGAATCGAGCGCATTGAGGAGATCCTGCGGCAAATTTTTCCGAAGGCGCGAATTTTGTGCTGCGACCATTCCACCCTGTCCTCTCCTCGAAAAATTCGAGCGTTTCAAGATACGGTTCAAAACGCTAATATTGATATCGTTGTTGGCACTAATGCGGTCATTGGGCTTATTCGGACTCCCCGAGTCGGATTGGTGAGCATGTTAAATGTGGATCTGGAGTCGCGCCGGGCGGATTTTCGTGCAGGCGAACGTGCCTTCCAAACAGTTTCCCGTGTTTGTCACATTTGTGCCGCACCCCTCGGGCAATCGGAACCCATTCCTTTGATCCTGCAGACATACGACCCGAATGGTACCATTCTGAACGCGGCGGTCGACGGTGATCCAAGTTCCTTTTATGCAGCTGAACTTGCCGACCGGGAAATCCTAGGGTACCCGCCGCATTTACATCTCATCCAGCAGTTATTTTTTGGAAAATCGGATGAGGAGGTGAAATGCTTTGCCAATAGATGGGCGGAACTTTTGAAGGACAAGGTAAGAGCCAGCAGGAGTTTTCAACTAAAGGGTCCGAGAAAACTCCATCCACATCGTGGGAACGAGCAGTATTGCCTGTGGTGCCTTACCTCTAGTCCTATCTTTCTTGTCGGGAAATTACGTGAAATTTGCGAAACCATGCCCCGGTCAAAGGAGATTGATTATTTCTGGGACGTGGATGCCCGTGAGCTTCTTTAACGCTGGTTGATTGGCTTTTCGCCGCTTTTAAGCCGAGGCGATGCGTTGTCCGGCTTAATGAATGCAAAAGGGCGCTGGCATGCTTAGATGAAGATCTGAAAAGTGATAATCCCGAAGTGGTAAGCACTGCCTTAAGTTGGATTGCGGATGTCTCGAGTTATGTCGTATGGGAGCTTGGAGAAGGCAATAAGTGGTTGCTTTTGATCTCAACGATGGGTATGCAAAGTGAGTTCAGGGATTACAGGTTAGTTATTAATCTTTTTAGTGAAGCCGCTTCTAAGGAGGTGCGTACTCCGGAGTATCGGGCATTCAAGGTGCAGCAGCTTGCATACAGGACAGAGGTGCTGCGAGGGGAAAATGATCGCGTGGCTGCGGAAACAAGGAGGGCTGTCAGGGCGCAGGATACGAAGACGCGCATAATGATGATTGCAGGGTTTGGCACGACTGTTGGTGCTGGTTATGCTGGATGGGGCGCATTGATCGGTTCATGTCTTGGTCCAGGCGGTACGCTCGTCGGGGCGGTAATAGGTGGTGCGGTTGGTTCGACTGTAGGTGCTGTTTTCGGTGCACTCAAGTCCTGACGCGGTTTTTTGCTTGACGAACTGGATAAATTTTTGCAGGTGTCTACTGTGTTTCATGTTGGAGGAAGTGTCGCCGGGTGGCAACCCCGTACATCTAGATGAAGAACCGTGTTTAGGAGCAAAGGTGAAGTTGGTGCTCCTAGGCTGTGTGGTGACGGTCTGGTGGATCGCGTCTTTCCCGTTTCGCGAAGGTTATGCCCTGATAAAAGCGTTATTAAATCGAACCTCTGTGACGGCAAGTCAACCTCCGGTTGTAGGCGGGGGGACGGTGGCGGATGATACGCTGCCAAGGGTTGAGTCGATTCCCTCGGGATGGGAAACGGTGGCTGAATTCCTGAAATGGTCGTGCGGTGTGGCATTTAATGGGGTAGGTTGTGCTGAATCCGTAGCAATGTTGCATTATCTTAGTGAGCTCGGCCCAGAAGACAGAAAGGTGGCCATGAGGGCAACTGCCGATGCCATCAACAAGTCCGGCCAGTGGTCCAAATGGGGAGTATTCATATCCAGTTTAGGTCTCAACGCGGACATTAGGATAAAGTACGGGACTATTTTAGGTGAGTTTAGGAGTATGTGGTATGCGGATGCACCGGAAGCACATGGGCGCAAACGGCGGCTTAACGAAATGCGGGATAGAATGCGTAAGTTGTCCGGCGTATCAGCGGAAGGGCGGAATTGCGGGACGCGGGACTTAATGGTTCGGTCCATATGGACGCAACCTCAAGGGAATTCTTTAGGGCAAGGCACCTCCACTGGGTATTGATTTGGTATTTGGTCGGCCATTAAATGCCTTGAGAAAATTGATGACGCATCGACGCATTTGACTCCTGGGGACGATCTGATCCAAAAAACCGTGGGCCAATAGGAATTCCGCCGTTTGGAACCCGAGTGGGAGTTCCTGCCGGGTGGTTTCCCGGATGACACGTGCTCCGGCAAATCCGATGCGCGCGCCAGGTTCGGCGATGATGATATCACCGAGCGAGGCAAAACTGGCAATTACACCCGCCATGGTGGGATCGGTCAAAATGGCTATGTATGGCCGTCCTATGGCTGATAGACGGGCTAAAGCGGCACTGACCTTTGCCATTTGCATGAGGCTCAAAATACCCTCTTGCATACGCGCGCCACCGGAGGCACAAACAATGACGAGTGGAATTTCCCGTTCAACGGCTCGTTCGACGGCCCGGGTGATTTTTTCCCCGACGGCACAGCCCATGCTCGCGCCCATGAATCGAAAATCCATTACGGCAACGGAAAGCGTCACGCCGCCCATGCTACCGATCCCGGTAACCACCGCCTCGGTTAACCCCGTTTTTTGGCGATTCTCCAAAAGTTTTGCCACATATCCCTCGAAGGCTAGGATATCTACACCCTCGAGACTTGCATCATGCTCTTCAAAGGAATCTCCATCGAGGAGAAGTTTGAGTCGTTCCTGGGCAGTTAATTGAAAATGGTACCCGCTCTTAGGAACCACCTTCAAATTATTCTCAAGTTCCTTTGTGTAAACAACTTCGCCCGAGACCGGACACTTCGTGAACACGTCTGGCGGGATATCCTTTCTTTTTACGGCGATTACCGTCGAATATTTCGGTTTTCCAAAAAGAGCCATCCTTTTCCCTCACGCCCGTGCAAGTGTCAACGCCTCCACGTGCCCAAACCCTGCGGCAACCAGCACTTTCGCGCAGGCTTCAATGGTTGCGCCCGTGGTGAATATGTCATCCACCAATGTGATTTTGCGGTTTTTGGCAATTTTCATTTTCTTAAAAGCCAACTCATTTATCTGAAACGCATTGCCCACATTCTTCCAACGCGCGCGGGCTCCAAGCCCAAATTGCCGCCTGGTATGGTGATTTCGACGAAGCAGCGGACAGACCTCGCAGTCATAAATTTTTGCCAAACGCTCGCATATGAGTTCACTTTGATTGAATCCGCGCAACCACCGCCGCCACCAATGTAGCGGAACCGGCACCAACACCGTGTCGCATAGATCTAAACGGGCCTCCATTCCCATGCGCCCGATGTCCGGGAGTAAATGTCGGCCGTTACGGTACTTTAATTCATGGATAATTTGCCGGCCCAGGCCTGAGTACGCATAAATCGAACAATTCCGGAGAAATGAAAAAGTTTTTCTTCCACACTCATCGCAAATGGTTCCATTTTCAACGTCTGGCGCCCCACAGCGGGGGCAAAAATGATTGCGAATCCAATCGATTTTCCGCAAGCAGTCGGAACAGATATAGCAATAGGTGCTTTTCCCTCCCAATGCGGAACCGCATCCCAGACATGCCCGAGGGAAAAGAAAATCTAGAAAGTGCCGGCCCATACTTCGGAATGTGGATTTGACGGCCATTATCCTAAGTAGAAGAGAATATTTTTCAAAATGTCAAACTTGATTTGCGATGAATTAGAAGTTGTTTTGCAATTGAAAGTCAATCACCGCGCATCTTTTGCATTATTTCCAAGATCTTATTCCAAAAGTGCAGGCCAGATGACGCCAAATATACAACTCGCAAGTTCCCATCAACCGCCCCAAGGATGGCGCAAATAGACGAAAACCTTCCGCTCAGCCTCATTCTGTACAAATACGCCATAAGGTACGTCCAAGCATTAAGTGGAACATGCTTTTCCATGTATAGTCGAGCCCGTTGAATCTTGACTATATATGCAGCAAATTTTCGTTGCCTACCCGGGCCGCGCGTGAGATAAGCACCCGCTTAGGTATGCAAAAACACCGCCTGACCAGTGTCAAAATTGTCCAATTAAAGCGTTGCTAGCGGTATCAAACCTGTCGAGAGCATTTTCGGCGATGTATATTTTCTCGTACGACCACGAACATTACCCAAAAGTTTCGACCCATGGCCCAATTTGATTTTCAAATCGTTGCCGAAGACCCAACCGGGGCGCGGTGCGGTGTCCTGCGCACGCCCCATGGAATTTTTGAGACTCCCAATTTCATTTTTTGCGGTACTCGGGGAAGTATCAAAGGTCTTGCAATCGAGCAAGTTAGGGAAGCAGGGGCACAGATCATCCTTGCCAACACCTACCACATGCACATCCAACCGGGCGAAGAAACCGTGGAAGCCTTGGGTGGTTTGCACCGGATGATGGGCTGGGACGGCCCCATGCTGACGGATTCTGGCGGCTTTCAAGTCTTTAGCCTGCAATACGGAGGCGTGGTCCAGGAGATCAAGAGCTGCCGAGGTCTCCAGGGGCAAAAATCATTGATTCGTGTCGACGAAGAAGGCGCGCTCTTCCGTTCCTACTACGACGGCTCTTTGCGCATGCTTACGCCGGAAAAATCCATTCAAATCCAACGCAATCTCGGCGCCGACATTATCCTGCCTCTGGACGAGTGCACACCCGCACACCTAGCCAGCGCGGAATTGAAAAAAAGCACCGAACGGAGTCATCGCTGGGAACGGCGCAGCTTGGAGGAATTCCTGCGCACGGACACCGGAATTCAAGCGCTTTATGGTATTGTACAGGGCGGAACCGACGAATCCCTGCGCCGGGAAAGTTGCGCGTTTGTGTGTGACGAGTCTTTCTTTGGCCAGGCCATCGGAGGTAGTCTTGGCGTCAGCCGTGCTCAAATGATGGAGGTGATTTCCATGGTCGGGGAAATGAAACATTCGACAAAGCCGACGCACCTGCTCGGGATCGGCGGCGTGGGCGATATTTTGCATGGCGTGCAATGCGGCATGGACACATTCGACTGCGTGCATCCCACCCGACTAGCCCGTCACGGGGGCGCGCTGGTCCCCCTGGAAATCAGCAATGGCACGGAACACATTAATCTCAAAAACGCGAAATACACCCGCGATTCAGCCCCTATCGATGAAAATTGTGCCTGTTACGCCTGTCGAACAGCTTCCAGAGGGTACATTCACCATCTTTTAAAAAGCGGCGAACTTCTCGGCGGGCAATTGCTCACCATCCATAACATCTTTTTCATGACACAGCTCATGAAGGCCATTCGCGCAGCCATTCGCGGGAAAAATCTGTGCCAACTTTTACGCAACCGGGGTTAAACGAACAGCTGGAACTGACAATTTTTGCCCCGAAACCAAGGGATTTGCCCGCCTAAGCAACATTCTTAGCGCGCTATGTTGGAGCTTTGGTTTATTATAGTTTGGTTCATAAGACTGGCCATTTCACCAAGTACCCTATTAACGTTATCATGGACCTGTTTCGCGTCATTCCGCGATTGTTCCTGGCGGTTTCCCATGCTCTGTTGAAGCTGTGCAATTTGCTGGAACTCCTCAGCTTCGATGTTGAGCATAGTAGCACGAAAATTGTCTCCTGCAGCGCCGGATTCAAGAATACCACCAGCTATTCTTCCTGCTCCGCCGAAAACCTGGCCAAGCCCACCCGCACCCGCGAATGGTAACATACCCACAAGGCCGCCGCCCGCTTGAAAAGCGCCTTCCACTATTTTGCTCAGCGCCATCGCCTTATCAGCTTCCAGTTTTGACTGCGCGGCCTCTTTTTTCTTCTGTGCGGCATTTAAACCAGATTGAAATGCGTTCATAATACTATCCAATGATGATAAGCCAAACATGGCCTGTGTATCAGCTTGCGTGGCCATTATTTCCGCCATTATGCGCGCTACTTCCATCATGATGTTTGTCGTCGTGTGTTGCGAAGCCGTCGTCGTCCGCACGGAATCAAGTTGGTCGTTTTGCATGTTGGCACCAGTGATGACAAACTCGGTAACGACATCTCCATTTTCTTTGTGAACAAACTCCATATTGACGGCTATTTCGTCAATAGCCGTCAACATTCCCGCAACAAATGCGACAAACTCTTCCTGGTTTGCAAATTGATGGGCCTCGGGAAGATCAATATTCGTCCCAAAGTGTTCGTTGAGTAAAGTTTCTAGTTCCAGCACATCCTCGTCGGTTACAGGATTGTCAGGATTTGCAACTAGGATCCTAACCGTTGGAATATCGTCACTGCTACCGGCGCCTACAAAGAGAGGCCCTGGACTTGGACCACCACTAATTCCATCTGTTCCCGCTGACATTAGTTCTCCCCCAAAGTTAGATACCTGCAATGTTGCGCGTGATCGTACGCGACCCTTCGCCCAATGTTTTTATGATTTCTCCCTGGCTTTTGATAAGATTCTGGAGCGCCTCCATTAACACCTTCAAAGACTGTTCCATGCGCGACATGAGGTCCTTGAATAACTTTGACATGGCCGACAATCCGTCCACCTGCGCCCGTATAGTGCTAATAGCATGCTCCATGGCTGCTATACCGAGTCTGACGATGCCCTCAACGATTGCAGTGATACCGGATACACAGGAAAGAACCGCCACGGAAATCGAAGCCCCGGCGCTAACAATTGCACTTATTATCGCTATATTTATTATGGCTTTTGTGATCGCAGTGTTAAAAGTTTTTGCAAGCTGGCTTGCCATTTGTGCAACCGTTGTATTAATAGTCATCCCGCCGTATCCCATCGATATACAACTTATGACAATTGTAACAAACGCTAATGCAAAAGCAACGTCTAACGCTTGCTGTATTTTGTCGTATATTTTCCTAACTTCAGTCGGCATATCATCAATGCTGTTATACCCCATGCTCTTCACTAGGTTATCCATTGATTTTTTATCCTGGGCGTAAAAAACCGAAATTGTGGTTATGAGCGCAACGGCGGTGGCCACTGCAATTGAAACGGCGACAATCGTCGTCACGACGGCTGGTATTATAGCGGCAAGCGCCGCACCACCGGTGATTATACACAATGCAGCTATAAGAACTGCCGCAAGAACTAATATAATAATGAACCATGGCGACGCTATAAATTTCATCAATTTTGAATTTCGAATTTCTTCCAACATTTTTTCCATTGCTACTTGCTTGGAAAGTACCGACTGAGAATGCCGCATACTGATCATGTCAAATGATATTTGCGTGGATGAAAGGCACTTTGTGGCATTAGCTATGGTAACCATGTATGGCATCATTGCTTGCACACATGTGTAAAGTGTCATGGTCGCCGAATCTTCCATCAGAGCTTGCATAATCCCCGACGAATACTGCTCGGATCTCGGATCCACATTCAGCATGACCCCCCCCCCAATCGTTGGACTTGTGAACGATTTCCATATTGCCCAATCGTCAACCGCCCCTACGATGTAGTCCGATTTTACCAATGTATCCACGGAGATATTATGCACGCCATTTGTGGCAGCTCCTGGCGTGCCATCATTGGCTATGCAGTAATATCTAATATCAAGCGAATTTCCATAGCGATCGACTGAACTGAAGCTATTATTCTGATATTTATAAAATAGTGCACCGTGTGCCGGTGTGATAATTTCATAAATTTTTCCGTTCTCGTACTGCATATCCGATTCCTTCCGGTTGGGGCTCCGCCTAAGCCGGCGTTGCTTTCTTTACATCAGCGGCTCGCGCCGTCGTTGGGGCTCCACGCGATTTTTTCTGTTTGGCATAATTATCCATCATGGAATCTCCCTTATTTTTGAGCACCGGCAATAATTCGCGAATTACGTCACAGTGCTTCTTGTTCTCCTCCGTCATTGGAAATTTCTGCGCCGACATAATATTTTTGAGAATGAAATAGGCCTGCGGGAATTCCATCGCCTGTAGCATACATTTTCCCGCAAGAAGCGCCAATTCCAGGTCATCCGGATGAAAGAAATAGGCCATGAGAAATTGGGTGGCGGCGTCAAACGGGTTCCCTCCCATTTGTAAGGTAGCCGCTTGAGCCTTTGCAAAATCTTTGTTAAGCGGATCAAGCATATGCAGGGCATTAAAAATAATGAGAGCCTTGTCATATTTCTGTTGTTGATAAAATTGATAACCAAGAGTGTAAGCGCTCTGCTTCTCCTCTGTCGCAATTTCTACGGCCTGAGCCAGCGTGCTCTTCTTTGCCAAGTCCGTCTTAATTTTTTCCACGCGCTCCATGAGTGTCTCAAGATTCTTGCGGTACACCGCATCCATTTTTGGATCCATTCCCACTGCCGTTCCCCCGGTTAGCGCGTATTTCCGATTACTTCCAAGCGAGCTCGTGCTATGGATTTGGACATGTTAGTCCCCATGCTAAGACTTTGCTGCGACGATTGCAATGCCATCTGCATTTCGGAACACCGACTCGATGATAGACTGCTAATCTGGCTGGTATAGAGGCTTACTGCGTCCTCCCAAAACACGCAGTCTTCGCCATTAACTTGTACATATCTGCCATAACCATTAATACCCGAATTTCCGCCGTCCGAACCAACAACAAAATAAGTGAATGCATCCTTATTGCCAATTTTCCAGTAATCACCGGGATCATAATTGCTAATGGTCAGATGCGCAATTTGCGTTCCATTATATCGCGCCTCCGCTCCACGAAAACTAACATAGAAGTATTCTTTGTAGTCACCACTGGATTCGAGTACGGAGTATACCGTAAATGCAGTCGTCGGAATTTCTAGCGCAGATTTAAATGTTTCATCAAATATCCATTGATTTTCATTATTTTTTGTAAATAAGTCCGGTTCTATGAAGTTAATACCGCCGTAGGATCGCGCGAGTGTCCCGGCAATCCTAGTTTCAAACTCCGTCGCGCCAGACGGTGGATCATTTCCAAACCAACGAACGGACGGGTCTCCCACGAATATCCAATGATCGCCGACGCCGGCCATCCCGATGCGCGCATTTGTCGCCATCTCCGAAGCCTTTTGCCAATATTGCGGAGCATAAACGTCACAATCCGATACGCCGTTAATGGTTCCGCGTTTAGTCACAAAAAACATGCCATAGTGCTTCAGCAGCGTATGTAGGCAGACCCATGCCTTGAAGGAATTTACCAAGCCAAGGGTATAATCGCCAGTGGAATCCACATCTTCAACGCTAACATTCGAGGAGGAAGTTGGTCTTACTAATTTGCCACTCGTATCCGCTCCAGACAGCATCCTTCGTAAGCTGGCGATTCTGTCCAAACCAAGGCACGAACCTTGTGTTAGATTATCCAAAAGCCTGCGCGTGGCAAAAAAAGCTAAAACGTCCGGATCGATTTGCCGCTTATTCCGTTTGAGAATCTCAGTGACACCAACGTCGACTTGCGTCAATTCGTTTTTTATACTCGAAAGAACCGACAGGATTCGGTTGACTTCCATTTGTTCTTTGTTTATGGCTTCGATATCACGTATATGTAACTCCATTAATTTTTTTTGATAGCAGCAGAGAGCATACAGTGCACCAGCGGTTCGAGTGGAAATATCTGCGTAATACGAACGGTATTGATTGGTTCCCTCAATTAAAAAATTATTAAGATCTAATTGCCGCAATGCATAAACTTGTACATACCCTTCCTTGTTGTTGGGGCCTATTTTTTTTAGGTAAAGCTCAACACTTGAAGGAATGCGTGCGTCCGGGTTCATCACCTGTGTCCAAACATCTTTTCCGCCACCACCAATGGTCCGCGAATAGAGCACAAATCCAGAAAAATTTTTATTGTCATCCATCGTAAATTCATAATTTCTCATGGCGGCGTCAATTGAGCTGAACGACTCATCCGTGCTATAAACGTCTCTGTTGTATGTGTCATTGATGTCCATCAACGCGCAAAGAGCGTCGTAATCCAATGTATTTTTCCCGACAAAAATATGATCGAAGACTTGCCGCAATGTAATAACTTGGACTGCCATAATTTTCCCCCTTCTTAAAGTCGCACATTTCCAGTAATTTCCGCATAAAGTCGAAAAATCGCCTTCATCAAATTGGAAGCCGTTGACAGGTCCTGCTGTGACAATTGCATGACCATTTGCATGGCCGTTGTCCGACCGGTTGTGTCGTTGTTAACCTGATCCGTATAAATACGGATCGTGTCTGCCCACATACCGCAGTGCTCCGCATTCAATTTTACATCTTGTACGATATTTTCAATGCCGCCTTTTAAATAGGTTGCATATGCGCCATCGAAAACATCGGAATTCACTTTTGGAATGGCCCAATAGTCGGCGGAAGGAACACTTGATTTGTAATCACTTATACTTATGCTATTAGATGTTCCCGCGCCGTTAGGCCCAGGCGTGGTTTGGCCACCGAAATTATGCACGTAAAAGCATTGAAATGGTTCGTCTCCTTCCGATTGATTTACGTCAGCCCCGCAATAGGTAACTTGGAATTGAGTCGAACCATTTTGCATGGCATCTCTAAATGCATCAGTGAATTCCATACGTCCTTCATCGTCGCTGCTGAAAAACCCTCTGTTTATGAAATGTTGTTCCCCGTATGAGCGTGACAAAATCCCCGCAATGCCATTTTCAAAATCACTCGCTGATGACGGAGGATTTTTGCCAAACCAACTTACGGAATATTCCGGCGAATAATTATGTTCATCAACGGGCACGCTAGACCCAGATTCGCCATTTGAGCTATTATAGGTTTTTCCCAAATTTTCGCAACTCCTTCCCGTATCAATGGCGGAAAACCCTTTGAAATAAACGTGGGTCAGCGCATCCAAATCGTTTTCACTTTCCGAAGTAGAATTTTCTACAAACTCACCGCTCTTATAGCGGATTCGCGGGTCAAAAACCCAATGATCACCGAGGCCAATGACGCCTTTAAATGCATTATTTTCAGAGTCAGAAGCTTTAACCCAGTAAACGGGTGAAAAAACATCCAAGTTGAGATTGCCCGAATCTGACACATCCTCCGGAAGCAAACGGGTGCCCGCCGGCCCGGTATCAAAAAACGTGTCATAATGCTTGACGAGCACCTGGAATTGTGTCCACGCGCGGAACGCCTCCACGAGGCCAAGGGAGCGTCCTCCAACGGCGAAGCTTGTGGTGCTTCCGGGCGCGCTTACGTACAATGCGGATGTACAGCCATTTAAAATGTAACTAATTACATCCGAGTTATCGGGCAATTCCGACTCATCTTGGTTTATACAACTCCGATAAGTGGTAGCAAATGCCGCCAGCATGTCTGCTGTTTGCGATGGGCTGGTAGAAAAGCTGGCGGTATTAAGAATATTCCATCGGGCAAGGATTTCGCCCTTCTGTATGGAAATTTTTTCGCTATCCATTTGCCACGAAATCGTTGTACCGCTATCCCTAGTAGTGAAAAAATCTAAAAAACCCAGCAGATCAACCTCTGATTCCTGCATCTCAGAAAGGGGAGCCGAAGAAAGTACGTACTCCTCGGAACCGTCGGACACTACGAGGTCATACCCTTGCGGTACGTCATGCACGCCGAACAAAATCATGGCAAGGTCTTCGACAGTAGCAGTGTCTGGCTCGACACAGACGCGCCGTAGACTCTCGTACATGCTAAACAGCCCCGGATTGCCATCTTCCCCATAGGCAAATGCGGCAATAAGGTCTTCCGCAGTGGCGGCACTCAGGTAAACACCGCGGACCCCATCGTGTGGCGTAATGGTCGTTTCTATACTATTGCCGTTGATTATACACTTCAGCAGGGCAACCAGATTACTATTAATTTTGGACCCGGTCGACATTGTATCGAGTAGTCCTCGCTGGATGAAAAATGCTACAATGTCAGCGTATATCGTTGAACTGTGCCTGGCTGCAACATCATCGATCCCCGTGTCCTTTTCTCGTAAATCGTTCTGAATGACAGAGATAAGCGAGGAGATGCGGTTGAGTTCCCTTTGTTCTCGGTTGACCGCTTCGATGTCATTAATGTGGAGCTGCATTATTTTCTTCTGGTAACAACACATCGCATACAAAATACCCGCAACGCGCGATGCCGTATCTCGGTAGTGGGGCAAATATTTTTGCGTCACCGCATTGCGAAATTTGCTAGAATCCAGTTTATTCAGCTCATAGATATGCACATACTCGCTTGAGTCATCGTCCTCACTCGCATCGATATTTCTTCTGAGATAAAGGTCGACGCTTGACGGAATGAACTCATCAAGGGTTCCAATGGGCGAAAACACCGCCTTTCCATCGGCATCCGTTGACATGCTATAGAGGATGAGGTTTCCCCTAGGATCCGCGATATAATAATCCCTAGCCACGCTCTCCGTTGAAATGGTTGGATGGAACGTGTATATGCCATCGTTAAAACTGTCTTCTATTTCAATCATGGACAGCAACGCATCGTAATCGATGGCATTCTTTCCCGTAAGAATTCGGTCGAAAACCTGACGCAGTGTGAGCAGTTTAATTGGCATACGATTTTCCCTCCCCTATTTATCCCATGCGCACTTTTTTAATACGCTTCTTACCAATCGAAGTTGAATTTTTAGCGGAACAATGCCCGGCCGCACCCTCATCCATCACATCTTTGAATGTTTCTGGCAAACGCACATCGACGGCCATCCTCGGATTAGACGCCCGATATTGTTGGTAACGGGCCTCGTATTCCCTTTCCATTTTTGAAATAGCTTCCAGTGCCTGACGTTTGCTTTCGGGTGTAAGGTGGGGAGAATTCAAAAAAATATTCTCCCCGGAATCCAAATCCGCGCCCAACGATTTCCAAAAATCGCGCATCTTTTGCATGGTTTCCTTAGCCTCGGCGATAAGCTGCTCGTTTTTTTCAATCTGCTTTTTGATCTGCTCTGAAAATGTGTCCATTGGTATCCTTTTTATATGCGTATGAATTTTGCCGCCTGACCCAACTGCTGACCTGCGCTACCAATGACATTGGATGCCGTTGAGAAGTTGGCCTGCATGTCCTGATTGGTCATCGACATATAAGTGGTTGCCGTCTGCAACTGGTTATTTGTATATTCAATTTTTCGGCGCACGTCGTCGACATATTTGCGCACATCCCACAGGCGAACAACGCTGTC
The DNA here is from genome assembly GCA_031259325.1 of Puniceicoccales bacterium. Lineage (GTDB taxonomy): Bacteria > Verrucomicrobiota > Verrucomicrobiia > Opitutales > JAIRLM01 > JAIRLM01. Next base: position 5,976 of record JAIRLM010000019.1, on the reverse strand, counting down.
TCTTCCCTCGTCGATAATGCTTGTGATCGTATGGCCCTCCATTTGGTATCGGGACATGGATATTTGAAAGTCATTTCTCGAGTCACCGTTATACGTCTTATCCGTCTTGCCGTATTGCTGACTGTGACTCACAATCTCATCACCTTTCTGCCATTTGCCTTGATCGTTGTATGTATCGCAACATACGCCGCTTCTACCTTGATCAATAGCAAGCCTAGTCGTGGTAAGAATATCAAAATGAATCGTCGCATTATCAAGGGCCAAGATTTTCGTTACTATTTCAGCATTTGTGTACTCAGGCGACGCATTACGATCATGTGTATTATTTATTCGTTTCAGAACTTCCTGGCATGTATTTTTGTATAGATTAACATCGCCGGTTCTGGGATATCGGTGTGTTTGAATTCTATTTTCACTCGCAATATATTCAAGGCTATACGCAAGCCAATCTTGGTCATCGCCAAGGTTCGCATCCCCTTGCATCCCGATTTTCAACAAAATCGGCCGAAATTTTATGCCGAATTTCACTACGCTATTTAAGTCAACAAATCCATGAAACGTCAGCCGTTCCCATAGTTTTTGCTCGGCGTATACAACGGTAGCCGCATATTTATTTGCATAATTATCGAAACTCGTGAGCAATAAGTTGAGGTCCGAATAGAGACCATTTAGTTCCGCGATTTTGGCATTTATCATCTCCGCCTCGCGAACGTAGTCAGCCATTTGCGCCATCTGAATTTGAGCATTTTGGAACGCAACCGCCATTGCCAAAGCGATGATGTTCATTGCCCTTAGAACGTATTCCGCTGGCTTGAAAAGTTGAGACCGGTGCGCATAGAAGGTTTCTGCAACCGATCCCTGCGAATCCGGAAGGCGGCCGATCTGAAAAAACTCTCCATCGGGATCATAGACATACCCTCCCCCCGCCTTTGCCCGGTAGGCCCGCAGACGGGATTCACCATACACCTCTGGATCGCAATCGAATTTGTATCTGCTCGCCGGGTATGCTTCGGTAAAAAGATCATCGAAAAACGTCGATCGCGACCTCATGCCACCATTCCGCTTGTAGACGCGATAGTAATAATCCCGTTCAGCGGCAAACAAATTCCAATATATGGAATCCACTTTGAACTCATCGACCGCAGCCGCCATGAACCAGAATTTATCGTCCTTCACAGCAGAGTCAAAGTTTTTTTTAGGAAGCCACCGATTATCTTGCATTCGACAGCACCCTCCGCCTGACTTCTCCCGTTGCCTCGATGGTCGCCGTTGCCACTGCAAAACTTTGTTCCATTTCATTATTCACGGCGGTAACACGTGTAATGACCCCCTGAAGCCGATTGTTACCGTAATCGATACTCGTTTGCACCGTCCCTAAAATTTTTTGAGTCTCCGCCTCCGTGATATAACCATTTTCTCCACTTTTTCGAATTTCCTCCAAAGTCTTGCGAATGGCGCCACAAAAATATGGCTTGACATTTTTTTCGAATCTGCCGACCCCATGCGCGAACAATTCGTACACTTTATCCACTGCACCATTATTTTTCCCGCCGCAAACGTGTTCGTAGGCAATCCGGCCGTCGTCCATAAAAACACACCGATAATAAACGGATGGGGTAAAGCCGCCATACCAACGCTCGTGGTGCAGGGTGTCGAAAGTATCCGAGCCGTCCTCTGGTAAATCACGGGATTCTCCGGTGAATGGTTTTCCCTTTGCCTCGGCGTCGTCCATGTACGCCGCCAAATCGTATTCAGGCGGATCGTTTGGCTTGCCAAATCGGCCATAGCAAACTCGATCCTCGTGGACCACGTTTTTAAAAAGTTTCCCATTTTCATCCACATCAATGAAGAAAAACTCCCATTCGTAACCGCGCCACCACCAATCCGGCTGTATCACTCGAGCATAGAGCTGCGGCAGGCTGCGCGTGTGAAGGGCCCCAATGGGCGAAGTTATTTTTAATTTTTCAAGGGCTTCCAACTGCCCTTGCGCGAACGGTAGTGCCATCCTGGGGGAAGCGGGATCGCAACCGCTGCAGAGGGTGGAGAGATCGTTAAAAATGTCACGAAAGCGGGAAATGTCAGCGTTAATTTTTTCCGCCTCACGGACAAATTCGCTCATAATTGCCATTTGTCGATTCGCATTTTGGTAGGCAACGGCCAACACTTGCGTTGTTATCCCCATTTGACTTTGCACCTCACGGGTTGGTTGAAAAACTTGAGAATAATGAAAAAATACTTCCTCACCACTCGGCAAGATGGCCTTGACAAAGTCCCCACCCTCGCAGCCCGCGCGCACGTAGGACCCGTCGACTGTCATCTTATAGTAACGAATTGCCCCATCCAGATCGACGTCAAAGAAAGACGCATCGTACACCGGCCGCAATAACTGCACATCTCCGTTAAGTAGCTGACAATAAACACTTGCCGTCGCAAGCTCATTAAATTTTTTCGGCACAGCCGTCACCCTATTCATACTTTGTTAAAATCGAAACACGAGTATGATCGAGTGTCGCAGGGCAATGGTCAAAATTTTGAATGTCGAATTTTTGTAAACATAAACCTGCCAGGGCAAAAATATCGGCGAACTGAGTCGCCGCCACATAAATTCAAATGGAGACACGTTCGCCTAAAGCCGTCTCAACCGCCATGTGGCGGCAATTAATGGAGTTTAATTTTTTTCAGCTTTTCACGCAAAGTCTTCCCGGCCTTAAATTTAACAACCGCCTGCTTGGGAATTTTTATGGGAATGGAAGGTTTGTTCGGATTTCGTCCGATGCGCGCCTTGCGTATTTGAATTTCAAAGACGCCGAAATTGCGCAATTCGACTGTCTTGCCACTTTCAAGAGCGTGGACAATGCAGTCCAACACGCCCTGGACGAGTGCTGTTATATCAGCATGACTCACATCGCTCCCCGCACCAACGGCTTGAACGATATCTTTCTTTGTTAATTTACTTGCGATCATGGTGGTAACTGCCTAATTTACCCGCCTGCTGCGACGAGACAAGCATAAGTTTGCTACTTTGTAAATAGAAAGACAAGTAAAAAATGGAAACTTCCGATAATAATACAGATGAAGCTCCTTCCGATGCAAAGCTGCTAAATTATCCCGCTCTAAAGGCGGACGTACATGTGACTGCCGACGGCGATAGAAAGAAAGACGAGGAGGATCATTCTTCCTTCGACGCGCTTCGGGAGCAGTTTCAAAGTCTCCTCTTTGGCGGCGTTAGCATCGATGTCAGTACGCTTGGATTTCCACCATCCGGCGGAAATGACGGCGATGAGAGCAAAAAAAAGGCACGGGCCGGTGGGTCGGCCAGTGAAAAAGAGGAGCAGTTTCGCAGTGTGCGGGAGAAAATTCGGTCTTTTAACCAAAAACCAAAGCAAATCCGGGATTACCTGCAACGGTTTGTCATCAAACAGGACGAGGCGAAGAAGGTCCTGTCCGTGGCCATTTGCGACCACTATAACCATGTTCGCCGCTGCCTTGACCATCCGGAAGAGCTCGGCAGAGACTATTCCAAACCGAATATCTTGCTGCTTGGTCCGACGGGTGTGGGGAAAACGTACCTCATTCGCAACATCGCCAAGCTTCTTGGCGTTCCTTTCATAAAAGCCGATGCCACAAAATTTTCCGAAACGGGCTACGTTGGAAATGACGTGGAAGACCTGGTGCGCGATCTCGTGCGCGCGGCGGATGGCAACGCGGATTTGGCCCAGTATGGCATCGTTTTCATCGACGAAATCGACAAAATTGCCTCCTCTCCGGAGTTGGGCAAGGACGTTTCGGGGCGAGGCGTGCAGGTTAATCTTCTCAAGCTCATGGAAGATACGGACGTCAATTTGGTGGCCCCGCACGACATCGCCGCGCAAATGAATCTGATGATGAGTTTCGGTGGAAGGCGGCGAAAAAAGGAAACCATTAATACGCGCTACATCCTCTTCATTGTCAGCGGCGCCTTCGATAAGCTCAATGAGATCATTCGCCGGCGGATCGACGCTACCACCATTGGCTTTGGCCGCCCGGGAAAAAACGAGTGTGAGGAGTGTCTCAACCAAGTTGCAACGGAGGATTTAATTAAGTTTGGTCTCGAATCGGAATTCGTTGGACGCTTGCCCGTGCGCGTGGCCTGTGAATCTTTGAAAAAGGAGGATTTGGCGGAAATTTTACGCGCTTCTGAGGGATCTATTCTGCGCCAATATGAACAAGATTTTGAGGGCTACGGAATTCACATGCACATGAACGACGCGGCCATCGATGATGTGGCGGGGCTTGCGGCCAAGGAAAAAACCGGAGCTCGTGGGCTCATGACCGTACTCGAATCTTTGTTCCGGGATTTCAAATTCCATCTACCTTCGACGGATTTGCGAGAACTCACGGTCACCGCTGAAACCATCGCGAATCCACGCAAGGCGTTGGAAGAAATCCTCCGCGCGGAAATTTTAGGAGAAATTTCAACGGACTCTTGAATTAGGCAATCTAATGAAAGCATTTCCGAAAGAAATTTTTTCCGGCCAACTCTTCGCATCCCTCGGGAGCTTGGAATTTTTGCGGCCTTTTTTCCCGGAGAATGTTCCTCCGTGGGAATGGCTGCGAAATATTACAAAGGCCTTGGATTCTTTGGAAATTCCCAAAAGCACGGCTGATGTTTCCGTTCGCAACCACATTGCCGGCCGCGTTTTCATCCATCCGACGGCAACCGTTGGACCTTTTGCGACCATTGTCGGCCCAGCCTATGTGGGTGCGCATGCGGAAATTCGTTCAGGAGCCCTTGTCCGCGGAAATTGCATCATAGGTGAGCGTTGCGCCATCGGCAGCGGCTGTGAAATTAAAAACATGCTCGCCCTCGATGGGACAAAAATCGCACATTTTAATTATGTAGGGGATTCCGTTCTGGGCAAGGACAGCCATCTGGGCGCTGGAGCAATTCTTTCCAATTTGCGCTTTGACCGGCGGGAGGTTCTTTTTCGCCTTGGAAAGGGTAAATATCCCACGCATCTGCGAAAATTTGGAAGCATTTTGGGCGATGACGCGCAAGTCGGATGCAATGGGGTTCTGCAGCCTGGGACAATTCTTGGCCGCGGGGCCGTTGTCCACCCCGGCGTTGTTTTCGGCGGATACCTGCCGCCCACGTCAACGGCCCGATCTTCGGTAAAACCCCTTGACATGTCGCCCAATTCTCAAGGAATGAAAGAACCGCTGCGGGTATAGTTTAATGGCAAAACATCAGCCTTCCAAGCTGATTATGTCGGTTCGATTCCGTCTACCCGCACCATGAATTTAAGCGGCTTTAATCACTGACCACCAGACACTTGCGGCAGCATTTCTTTGCAAACGTCCACCTGGGGATGTATTCGGATGGAAAATGCTGAAACTTTTTTCCTTGCATTCATCCATGCATAATTCTATGCATAGGCCAGAAATTCAATTAAGGAGGGTATATGGCAGGGCTTTTTAATTTATCGTCTTGACAAAGTCTTCCCTGCGCTTTCTGAGTTTAATAATTCACGAGAAAACTGCAATGAAATCTTTGGAAGAATGTCTATTGGCGCTTGAGGATACGCGCAGACGAGCGGGGCGGCGGCATACTATTGTTAGTATTATTAAATTAGTACTTGCCGGATTAATCGCTGGAAATAAAAGCTTAAACCGAATATGTAAATGGGCGCGTTCTTTATCGCAAACATCCAGGGAGCAGTTGGGGTTCCGCAAAGGCATACCTTGTGTAGCGACTTTATCAAATTGCCTTCGGATAATAGGGGCTGAGGCTCTTGAAAAGGTGTTTGACGTATATGTGCGAGATGACTTAGGAGGCGATGTTGCCAATGTTCACATAGCACTTGACGGGAAGAGTTTACGAGCAAGCACTCAAGATACAATTCCGCATGTTCACGTCCTTGAACTTTTTGTTGAAATAAATCGAGGCGTCATCAATCAGGGGCGAATGACAAATAGTGAAAACGAAATTACTGCCGC